>JAGMDK010000523.1 GCA_023128695.1 Phycisphaerae bacterium | reverse complement strand
GTGGGTGGGGCGGGCCTCCGTGCCCGCCAGTACGGACCGATGGCGGCCACGGAGGGCCGCCCCACCGGTTTACCCACTTTCCTGACGCCCACCCGCCCATGGTCAGACTATACTCAATTAGGATGGAAATGCTGGAATGGGGTGGTATGCTGTTAAGGAACCGGTCTGGTACTCCATCAGTACAAAGGAGAGGTGTGATGACCCGGCACCTGACACTCGGATTGGCCGTGATTCTGTTGGCCGCCACGAGCTGGGCGCAGAGTCCGCCCACGCGTACGCGGGCGCTCTCGACCTTGGAGCTGATGAACCAGCGCCTGCCCGAAGTGCGTTTTGTCGAGCAACCGCTGGAACAGGTCGTCGAATGGCTGGCCGACTTTACGCAGATGAATGTCGTGGTGCGGTGGCAAGTCCTGGAAGACTCCCTCATCATGCGCGACGCGCCGATCAGCCTCAAGGTGCGCAATCTGCGACTGTCTCAGGTCTTGTGGTTGATCATGAACGAAGCGGGCGGCTCCGAGGTGACGCTCGCCTACCGGGCCAGCGGGAACCTCTTGATCCTCTCCACCGAACAGGATCTCGGGCGGGAACTGATTACCAAGGTGTATGACGTCGCTGATCTGCTGCTCCGCGTCCCCAGAAGCGGCCGCCCGGACTTCACGTCCCAAAGTCAAGGCCTGGGTCAAACCGGGGGGGGCGGCGGGAGTCAGAACATCTTTGGGAACTCACAGCAACAGCGGAGCAATCAACAAGACGACTTCGGGAGCGACGTCCAAATCCAGGCCCTGATTGAGATTATCCAGAACACGATCGAGCCCGACTCCTGGGAGGTCAACGCCGGCAGAGGGCAGATTAACACGCTCGGCAGCCTGCTGATCGTGCGGAACACGATCCTGGTCCATCAGCAACTGGGCGGCTACCTGACGGAGGACGAAGTCGTCGGGCCCTAGTGCTTTGTCAACGCCAAACGTGCAGGTTGGCCTGGGAGGGCGAGGCTCCTGCCGAGCCATGCCCCAGGGGTAATCGAACGTTCGGTCGTGCGGCTCGGCAGGAGCCTCGCCCTCCCGCTCGTTCAAACCCGCAGGTTAAGCGTTGACGTAACACTAGAGCGAAGTGCTTCAGCGGCCGGGCGCGAGGTCGGAATTGGGTGAGCTCGCCTCCTATTTTGTGTGGATCGCGGTCGTCGTGCTGGCGATTGCGGCGGGGTTCCTGGCGGTAGTCGCCGTGCGGAGATGGGCTCACCGCGAGGAGCGAGCCGAGACGTTCACGTTTCAGGATTTGCGCGAGATGCGCGCCAGAGGGGAGATCACCGAGCGCGAGTTCGCCGCGATGCGGAACGTGCTCCTGGAGCAAATGCAGGCTGACTTGCCCCCCGAGCCGTCGCAGCCGGAGTCTCCGCCGCCCGACAGCACGCCCACGGAAGATACGAACGAGGCCTAACAGGCTGCCGCCGGGCGAATCGACAGGCCCCGGATTCGTGACTATTCTTGTGGCATGGATGTATTTAACAGCCTGGAGACATTCGTTCCGCCGCCGGTGGGCGTCGTACTCACGATCGGCAACTTCGACGGCGTGCACCGCGGCCACGCCCGGATCATCGCGGCGGCCAGAGAAGTGGCCGCCCGCTTCTCCGCGGCCACGGTGGCCATGACGTTCGAGCCGCATCCGTTGGCCGCGCTCGCCCCCGAGCGGGCCCCCGAGCGATTGACCACGCTGAAGGAGAAGTTGGCGCTGTTGGAGCGCCGCGGCGTCTCGCAATGCATCGTCCTGCCCAGTGAGCCGGCGCTGTTGGCGCTCGGGGCCGAGGATTTCCTGGCCAGTCTGGTAGCACACTGTCGGCCGCGGGCCTTGGTGGAGGGGCCGGACTTCAACTTCGGCCGAGGACGCGCCGGGTCGATCGAAACGCTCAAACAGAACGCCAAGCGGTGGGGCTACGACCTGCACGTGGTGCCGGCGGTGCATTGCGAGGAGTTGCCGACGCGCCCCACGATCAGCAGCTCGTCGATTCGTCAGGCCTTGCGAGACGGCCGCGTCGCGGAGGCCAATGCGATGTTGGAGCGGCCGTATCGCATCGTGGGGACGACCGGGGGCGGAGCGGGACGGGGGGCCCAGTTGGGATTTCCGACCGCCAATCTGAATGGCGTGGTTCACCTGTTGCCGCAGGAAGCCGTCTACGCCGGCGTCGCGCAGCTCGCGGGCGGGGAGCTGCATCCGGCGGCGGTCAACGTCGGGCCGCAGCCGACGTTTTCTCAGGACCAGACCTGCATCGAGGCGCACCTGCTGGACTTCCAGGGCGATATGCGTGGGCGGCGGGTCGGTCTACATTTTCTAGTTCGGCTGCGCGCGCAAGTCAGGTTTTCGGGGGTGGATGAGTTGGCTGTGCAATTACGCCGGGACGTGGCCGCGACGCGAGGTTTCTCCGAGCAGGTGGAACAAATCAGGCAGGTCGAGCCGCTTGCATTGTGACATGGCCCGGCCGCTACATTATTACTGTGTGGCACCGGCATCTGGCCGGTGATTAACGACGACGGATCAGCAGGCCGGCCAGACCCAGCAGCAACAGGCTGGCTGGTTCGGGCGTGGTGAATGCCCCCACGACCGGCCAGCTCGCAACGCCACCGATGGCGAACAGCGGGTCGCCGTTCAAGTCAGTCGGAATACTGATCGTATAGGGGCCCGCGTCTTCTCCCGGAGGAATCCGGATTGCGCCGATCAGCGAGACCCGGCCCTCGTCACCGTTCTGCGCTCCACCGGTGTACAGGTTCCAGTTGCCGCCGCTGCCGCCTTGGTTCTTGATGCCGTAAGCGGTGACGGCCACGAGGGTCTTGCTGATGGTACGGAAGTTCGCGTAGTCGTCGGCCTCGGTGGAGTAACCGTCCCAGCGCTTCACGCCCATCGGGGAGGCCATGTTATCTACCTTGTACCAGACCACCTCGAGATTGTCAGCCAACGAGCCCTCGTCGCAACGGACAACGTTCAGACTGGCAGAGAACAGCCGCACGCCGGTGTCCTCGCCATGGAACTGACCCCAGATATAGAACCACTCGTCGCCAACTTCCGGATTGTCACAATCCTGGAGGTGGTGGCCGCCCGTCATGTAGCTGGGGCCGCCGGCGAGAACGTAGTCACCGCCGTAGACGTCCGTATTGTCGTCATAAATCGGAACATTGTCGTTCGACGTGATCGACGTCGACGGACTATCGATCAGGAACGGCGTGCCATCCGGGTTGAACCCGTTGGTCAGGCCCATCGTGTTGTCACTCGCGGCAGTAAAGAAGATGCGGTACTCGGCGTTAGCCGGCCCGACGACAGCCAGCATTGCCAAAATAACAAGAGCTTTCCTCATGAACCCTTTCTCCCATAAAATGTGCCGGCGAAGGTGCTTCCAACCTCCTGAGAGCCATGCCCCTTGGTATGTTGCTCAAGCATCCTTCCACTCTCTCTTTATAACCGGGGGCCAACTGGAATGCAAACGGGATTCGGTTGGCAGGTTGGCAGGTGAGCCCATCCAGGTCATATCAAGAATACCAAGTCACCCGTCAGCGTGTATAATTATATGGTCTGCGACGTGGGAGCCGCACCGGCTGATGTCCCGGAAACCGCGGAAGGTGTAATAATGTCTCAGTCGATACAAGCCGCGCTCGCAAATGGCAGGGACCGTGGGACCGTGGGGCCTGGGGTTCAAGGGTCCCGGGACCCAATGGGCCGAGGATTCACGCTGATCGAGCTACTGGTGGTCGTCGCGATTATCTCGCTGTTGATGTCGATCCTCACCCCTTCACTTTCGCGGGCCCGGCAGCAGGCCAAATCCACCGTCTGCCTGACCCGGCTGCGCGAGTTCATGAACGGCCTGACGGCCTATAGCAACGACAACGAATTCCAGCTTCCGCCGATGATTTACGACGCGCTCGACTCGGAGTCCTCGCCGCTCCATGGCTGGGCCGAAGCGCTGTACATGGACATGTACCGCGACCGACACTTCAGCTTCGAGGATGATTACCCGGTCCAGCGGAACCTCGGCGGGCGCTACGAATTGTGGGAGTGCAAGCAAGGCGTCCCGCAGGCCAATAGCACCGGGCACTATCGAGTTTACGAATATAGCTGGGTGCAGGGGACACTCGACCACATCAAGCAGCGGCTGCCGATCATCATGGACGCCAACCCGGACGTCACGGACGAAGACGACCTGCTGCGGAGTGACATCCCCATGGAGCACATCGCCGGGCTGGAGGGCGAGGCGTATATCGACGAGCGGCACTACGGCGGGGCGAATTACTGCTTTAATGACGGGCACGCCGTTCGCAGCACCAATCTCAAGGAGAAGCTCGCCGAGGATTGGGATTTCGACCCTGAGACCGAGAACGAGGATACGCCGGGCTATGATCCCGATCTCCTACCTGGATAACAATGCCACGACGCGCCCGGACGAGCGGGTGGTATCCGCCGTCATGTCGATGTTGACCGATAACTGGGGCAATCCCTCCAGCGCGCATTATTTCGGGGCCCAGGTCGCGGTGCGGATTGAGGAAGCTCGCCGCCACGTCGCCGGCCTGATCGGAGCCCGCGCAAACGACATCGTCTTCACCAGCGGCGGGACCGAAGCGGACAACACGGCCCTGCGCGGCGTACTGGCCGCCCAGCCCGACAAACGGTACCTGATCATCTCCGCCGTCGAGCATCACGCCATCTTTGAGACGGCCGAGCAGCTCGAGCTGGAGGGGGTGACGGTGACGCGGATCGGCGTCGATCAAGAGGGGCGGCTTGAGCTCGAGGCGCTGAAGGACGCCCTTCGCGACGACACCGCCCTGATCTCGATCATGCTCGCCAATAACGAGACCGGCGTAGTCTTTCCCATTAAACAGGTTTCCGAGATCGCTCAGCGGCGCGGCGTGCCGGTCCACACCGACGCCGTCAACGCCCTCGGTAAGATCCCGGTCAACGTCGACGACCTCGGCGTGGACCTGTTGTCGCTCAGCAGTCACAAGATTTACGGCCCCAAAGGCGTCGGAGCACTCTACATTCGCCCCGGAATGCCATACCAGAAGTGGCAGATCGGCGGCGCGCAGGAACGCGACCGCCGCGGCGGAACGCTGAACGCCCCCGGGATCATCGGCCTCGGCACGGCGTGTCAGCTTCTCCGCCAGCAGAGCCCCGAAGTGAATACACGTATCGCCGCCCTGCGCGACCGGCTCGAAGCGGAGCTGGCCCAGCGCTGCCCGACTGTGCACTTCATCGGTCAGCGGGCCGAGCGTCTGCCGAACACGACGTGCGTTTGCTTTGAAGGGCTGCTCGGCGAGACGATCGTCGTACTTCTGAGCGAGGTCGGGGTTTGCGTTTCCAGCGGTGCCGCGTGCGCCGCCGGCGGGGTCGAGCCGTCCCACGTGCTCAGGGCCATGCGGATCGACCCGGGCCTCGCCGGCGGCGAGATCCGCTTTTCGCTCGGGCGCAACAACGTGGAGGCCGACGTTGATCGGCTGGTCGAAATCCTGCCGACCGTCCTTGAAAAAGCCGCGGAGACTGAACGGATCTAAATGACCGTGCGCGATCGTGCGCCAAAGAAGAGCCGCGGGCTTCAGCCCGCGCGGTCTTTCGCACACCGAACTGGCGCACGGTCATTTAGTGCCGTTTCAGAAAACATCTGGCGTCCGTCGGGAGGGCGAGGCTCCTGCCGAGCCGCGGCTCGCCGGGAGGCTCGCCCTCCCCAAGCGACGGACTTTTTCTGAAATTGCTCTAGTGCTCCGCCACCGTTGATGTGATGGATCATCGTTGCTTGGAATGCGTGCCACCGCTCTTGAGCTTGCTATTACCCACATTT
>JAGMDK010000522.1 GCA_023128695.1 Phycisphaerae bacterium | reverse complement strand
CCCACGAATTCTGCTGAGGAGGCCTCAATTAAGGCGTTGTGATCCCTAGTTTTCTGCTGATCCTTGCAGATGAGCATATCAGTAGCTACCCAGGCTACAGCAGCAACTGCAAGGCATGCGGCAACACCGATCCAACCTTGCCACCACACCGAGTCGGCGGATCCGCCCACTTCCAGGTACAGCGAGCCAGCGTCCAGTACCGCGGGCGTTTCCCCTACCTCTGGTCCTTCGAACAGGTGCTCTTCCACAAGCTGCCCCGTCTCCGGGTTGCTCACCCAGCACTCAGTTGTCACGAACCGAATCGCGGGCGTGTCGCCTTCTTGCACAACCTCGTACGTGCCGCTTTCTAGGATCACGATCTGGAACAAGCGTAGCCCAAAGGGGTCCTCCATGATCCACAGCACGAATTCCTTCTTGTGCGAGTCGAACTTATATGCCTGCCAGTGCGGTACGGGAATCTCGCCGCCAGCCGGACGGGCCATTCCCCAACAGCCGGATAGCTGATCGGCGAAATCGACTCCAGCCGCGCCATCAACCGCGGGAGGCTGCTGGAGCTCTGCAAACCAAAACTCCTCCTGGTGCTCCAGGAGCCAGTCCAGCGACGCCGGCAACTCCGGCTGAGCCGGCAGGATAAAGCCGCTTCCACAGCCGGCCATCCACATTACCGGGACGAGGGTGACAACTGTTTGTGCCATCGTTTTTCGAACAAGCATGATTCTACTCCCATATCATCGACGCCTAGCATTCGCCGAATATGTGGCACAAGATCCAGCTCAGGCCGCATGGGTCACAAGAGTGGCAGGGATTGCTTGGCTGGCAGTTTAGGCATCTTTGGTAGCACTCGTTGCAGTCCATCGAGAAACAGGTGGCATAGCATGCCCAGCGGTTCCCGTGAAACCAGCATCCGATGATCCATGCGCCCGACCGGCGGGAAGCTGCTCTGATGGAACCCTCGCACTCAAGGCTGGCGGTTCTCATGCTCGTCTGTTGTCTTCCTCAGGCTCCTCAGTACGGTGCGGATCTTGTCCAAGCCATCTGCGCCACCCCAACCCGTCCACGTTTCGACAACGGTTCCGTTCATGTCGAGCAGGACGGTTGTCGGCAGTGCCTTGACATGGAATCTGGAGCCAACCTCGTTGTTGGAGTCCAACGCAACTGGGAACGGCAACGGGTGTTTCTTAAGAAAGCCGCAGGCCGTTCGTCCGTCCCTGTCGCTGTTTACCGCGATGATTGGCAGTTCCTGCTCAGGGAACTCCCCACGCAGTTTTGGAAGCACCGCCAGCTCCTCTTTGCACGGTAGGCACCATGTCGCCCAGAAAACGAGCAAGACCGCAGCTTTGCCCCGGTACTGCGACAGCGCAACCTTGGTGCCGTCCGTCATCCCGAATTCGACGTCCGGGACAGCGTGTCCCACGAGTGGCGATGGTTTGGGGCGCAACGATTCCGCGTCAACCAATTGAGCTTCGGCCGGTGCCCCGAATTGGAACGCGCCCGACGCGACCTCGGCGTTTGCCCGCACGTTGTCGTACGAGTACCTGTCGGCCGACTTGGCGATCACTAGTCCGTTCTCAAGTGAAACGCTAATGAGCGTTTCCATGCGCACAGGCAAGTACGTAGCGCAGTCAAATGCGAGGCTTGCTGTGTACGTGAGCGTGGCAGGGCCGTTCGCCATGCGTTTCTCGGCCGAGAACACGTAGCACTTCTTGCCGTCGATGTTTTCTGTGTCCCCATCTCCTACTTTCCAGTTGGCTTTCTGAAACACCCCTGTTAACCACCAAGAATAGGGACTGTCGTCATCTACCCAGGATTCATCACACCACGCCAGTCGCTGGTCCTTGACCAGCAGGAGTCCATTAACGTCGTATCTCCCACGCCACGACAGCGGGTAGCGTGTCCAGCGCTGCTGCTTCGCGTCGTACTCGGTCAGCGTCTTGCCGTCGCTGACCAGCGCGGCGAAGAGCACGCCGGCTTCGTAGGCCTCCTCGCGGAAGCGTCCGCCCTCGGCCATGAGGACTTCGATTCTGACGGAGCGGTTTCCAGGAGGGCGCGATGTATCAATGTGCTGGCCCTCTTCCTCCTGGCGGACTTGCACGGTCATTGCCAGGGACGAAAGACTTTCAACGGCTGAGCACAGTTTGTCCACCATCGCAGGCTGTGTTGCGGGTGGATCGACAGCCAAGACGGGGACCGCGACTGCCAGCGTCATGAGAAGAGTAACGATGAGGTGAAATACTGCCATTAGTGATCCTTTCACGATGAGTTATCTTACCTTCATTTGTTACAGGTATTCGAGGCGCGCCGGAGCGCTGCGCCACAGAACCACATCAAGTCAGGTACGCGTCGATACAATAGTACCGCTTGGGCGCCAAGCGAGTATGCTTGACGCCCAAGCCGCCTACACATGGCATAGGCCGTACTACGGGACCTGCCCTCAATTCGCCTCATAGCCAGACGGGGCTGACGTTACCTTGATTGGAAGCGCGAACAGACGACTGATGCAAACGCAGTGCGGCTCGCCGATCAGGCCGCAGAAGCACCAAGCGATGCCGTCGCAGTTGTCGACCTCGCAACTTCCACCCGGGTGGAAGGGGCCACCCGGGCAGGTGGCGCTGCAGTAGTTGTGGTGTTCGCCCGTGTCACCACCGCGTCCCGAAGGCGGCTCTGCGGTCGGGGATTTCTGCTCTAGCTTCAACGAAAACCGTTCGAGGCCGGAGAGGTCCTCAATCGAAAGCAGCCAGCCGGTACCCTCCGTCGCTGGTTGAAGCGTTAGGATGCCGGTCATCTGGAAAACGGCATAACGCTGACAGCCGTCAG
Organism: Phycisphaerae bacterium; assembly: GCA_023128695.1. Taxonomy (GTDB): domain Bacteria; phylum Planctomycetota; class Phycisphaerae; order UBA1845; family Fen-1342; genus JAGMDK01. Next base: position 4,242 of record JAGMDK010000522.1, on the reverse strand, counting down.
CGTCGGCAGGTTCCTGTCCAAGGCGGATGCGCAGGGTGACGGCAGAAGTCGCGGCAGTTCGAGACAGGGTCGCATCGTGCCTGCGTAGGGACCACTCGCTCCCAGCCTTGACAAGATCCATCTCCTCGGTTTCCACACCGAGCGTGGAATACGGGACGACCTCATCTGCCTCAGCGGCATTGGGATTCAGGAAGTCGCCCCACTGGGCGAGCACCTTCCCGTCGTTGAGGACGGAGATACGGCCGATATCACTAATGTCTAACGACGCCGCTTCCTGACCGACCGATGCCAGCCGTGGCGGATCGGCGGCGGCGTTTCTCGGAAGTAGCCCGAACGATATAGCCAAGGCACCAATCACAATAACGGGCAGGCCGATGCCGACGGCCCATGGAAACCTCTTGGTAAACGTACGCATAACGCAACTCCTTTTTCAGTCTTGCCAGTTTCACGTGTCTTCATTCAACAACAAAACACCAAATTCAGCAACCTCTTTTCGGGCCAGAGGGAATGCCACCTCCATCCCCACCCCCTCCCCTCCCGCGGAGAATTCACGTCATCGGCACCTCCTTTCGAGACCGGGCTTGCTCCAACACAAAGGCCGCCGGACGCGCTCGCGGCGCGCCCGACGACCGCCAAAGGAGGAAAAGAGACAATCGTGGGTCAAGGACCGTCGGAGGCAAACCGCCATGTGCGCTGGGACATGGTGAGTATCTTGGTCCTTGCCCATTCGCCTGTGTCCTCCCACGGCACCCTCGCTCGGCCTGACCCTGAGGACGTTTTCAGGCCGCCGATACATGTGGGCCCCAGCGGGCTGGCCGACGAGCGCCGCGGACGCCGCGTCGGCCATTCCGGTGCAGCCCTTTTACATCACCGCCGACAGGTTCCTGCAAAATCCCGCGCAAATTCCTGTCTGCCGCGCCGCGACCGGCGTGTTGCAGTACTGCTACTGTGCTGTGCAATTGCAGCCGTGCCGCGCAATGCCGCACGCGTGCAAAAGCGCGGACCGTGACCGCTGGGATTATCTGAACCCTCCCCGAGCGAGAGCCGATTTGGATAGAGGGTACGGCGGCGGCCCGATTGGAAGGATAGCATCAGATAGAAGCCGTTTGTTCAGCGGTCCCAAGCAGGCGGCCTGAGTGCAATGGTTAACGCGGTTACCCAAGTGAACGCCGTCCGTCATGCGGGCTACGCCCCGGGGGAGTTCCCCGCGCGGTGGCACGAGGCCGCTTATGAGTTGCACTGCCGGGCTTGGCCGAGTACGTGGGAAGGCCAACTCTGCCGGGACCGTTTCATCGCCGAACTCCGCAGTGACCACGTCGATCTGCTTTATGAGACCAACGGCGGCGGCACCCTGTTGGCGTACGTGAAATGGAAGGCGACGAGAAAGTTCCACTTGAGTCGCGATCAATTATCAGACCCGGCTCAGCCGTCGCTGTCCGCCGCCCCGCCGGCCGGATACGTTTGTGCCTATGAAATCACGGCCACGCCCAATCGCTCCTGGCGCGGGCTGGGACGCCGACTGCTGAGCGAGGCGATGAAACGCTGGGGGAGCAACTTCGGCGAGGCCGTCTTCTGTACCTACTCCCCGAAGCGCGGCCTCACCGCGACGTTGCGGCGGCTGGCTGAGGCCGAACAGTATGGCCAGCCCGCCCTCGAAGCGTTCGCCCATCGCGCGGGTGCCGCGGCGGCACGCCATATTGATGAATGGGTAGACCGCTTGGGCCGGCCGCTGGAAGCGTTCATCCGTCAAGAGATTGTCCCCATTCCCGACGATCGGATCATGGTGCATCTGGCCGAGTTGAGCGCACGGTACGGCCGAGATGCCATCGACGGCGTCGTCGCGGCGCTCGGGATCGCGTACAACTTCGTCCTGCGGGCGCGCACGGGGCAGCCGGTGTGCGGACCGGCCGCGTTCCACCGCGCCTTGGGGGCCGAGCATTGGCGACAGTATCCCGCCAGCGCGACCAATTGCGCGGACGCCCTGGGCCTGGTCGATCATTGGCGTTACAGCCATGATCCCGCCCGGCGGGCCAAGTGTGCCAAGCTGTTCAGCAAGCAGCGCGCCGGGTGTGCCCGGGAAGAAGCCGATCCGGATCAGCTCATCGTGCTGGCTTGATCGCACCGTTCTTGACGGTCACGCCGGCCACCTATCAGTCCGCCGCGGAAGTCCTGTCGCCCTGCCCGAACGAGGCTGGCCAATTCCATTCGGCGATCGGTCCCAGCTTTTTCCAATGCGTCAGGTTTGCTCGCAGGGGGGTTACGGCGACATATCCTTCGCGAATCGCCGCCAGGTCGGTCTCCGAGGATGCGTCGTGATCGGGGAGACTCCCGTCGAGCCAGTAAATCGCATGGCCGTCTTGATCGACCCGCTTCTCGTAATGCTCCTCCCAATTGGTCGGCGACTGCGGACAACACCGCACGCCCCGCGGCCAGCCCTTGTCCAACGGAGGTATGTTAATACTCAGACAGGCGCCGGGCTCCGGTCGCGCGGCGATGAAAGGCTCCAGCATCATCCGGGCCACGCGGCCGGCCTTGCGGAAGTCCAACTCGTCGGACAAGGTGAGCGAGAACGCGACCGACGGCACGCCCATCAGCGCCCCCTCCATCGCTCCGGCGATCGTCCCGCTATAGAGCACATTGATCCCGGCGTTGGCCCCGGCGTTGATGCCGCTGAGGACCACATCGGGCCGCTCGTCCAGCAGCTCGATCAACGCCAGCTTGACACAGTCAGCCGGCCGCCCCGCCACGCTCCAGCCGTGGAACACGTTGTTGACGTGTACCCGTCGAACGAGCAGCGGCTTGAGCACGGAAATGGCATGCCCGATGGCGGACTGCGAATCGTCCGGGGCCACCACGTCCACGTGGCCGAGGTCCGATACGGCTTGGTAAAGGGCTTCGATCCCCGGCGCTAGAATCCCGTCATCGTTGGTTATCAGAATTCGCATACGGGGGATTATAGCAGCTCGGCGGCTCGGCGGCCGCAACCGGCTCCCCGCTGCCGGTGCCCGTGGCAACCCAGGTCTGGTTCCGACCGTTTCCCTTGGCCGCATAGAGCATCGCGTCGGCGTTCTTGAGCAGTTCCTCCGGGCTCGGCGTGGCCGGCGTTTTCTCGGCCACGCCGCAACTGATGCTCACCTTGATCTGAATGTCGTCGCAGACGATTGTATGAGCGGCCACGTTTTGGCGGATGCGCTCGGCCAGTGCGACGAGACCGTCTCGCGCCGTCTCCGGGCAGAGCACGACGAACTCTTCGCCGCCGATGCGGCCGCACATGTCGGGGCGCCGCCCGGTCTCGCGGATGATCCGGGCGACCTCTTTTAGAACCGCATCGCCGGCGTCATGCCCGTACGTGTCGTTGACCTTCTTGAACTTGTCCACGTCCAGCATGAGGCAGCCAAACGGGTGTCCGTACCGCTCGGCGAGGTCCCAGACCTCGTTAAACCGCTCGAACAAAAAGCGGCGACTCGCGAGTCCCGTCAGCCCGTCGGTGTTGGCGAGCTCCTCCAGCTTGCGGGTCAACAGGGCCAGTTGCGTATTGGCCTTTTGGTATTCGATGTTGCGCTGGAGCAGTTCTTCTTGCAGCCGCAGGATACGCTGCCCCACTTGGATGCGAGCCAGGAGTTCGCCCGCATGATACGGCTTGGTGAGGTAGTCGTCGGCACCCGCCTTGAGGCCTTCAATGACCTGCTCCTTGCTGTTGTGGGCGGTCAGCAGAATGAAGTAGATATGGGTAAGCGCCTGCATCCGCTCCAGTTCGCGAATCGTCCGGCATAGTTCGAGCCCGTCCATTTCCGGCATCGACCAATCGGCCAGGACAATGCCGCTGCCCATCTTCGAGATGGGTTCGAGCGCGGCGCGGCCGTCGCCGCACGCTATAACTCGGTATCCGGCCCGTTCAAGCTGCCGCTGGATGAGCTTGCGGGTGGCAAATTCGTCTTCAACGATGATGATCTGGGTCTTCGCGCTCTCGGTCATCCGCCTGCTTCCCACTTCTGTGGCATCCAACCGATCACAGAATGTGAAGGCCGTCACCTGCTCCGGATAAATCGTCACAAATCGCACGGAAGCGGAGTAGAAATAGTAGGGTTTTCCCCCCGGGGCTCTGTCAGCCCTGATTTGACGGGTTGCGTATCGATTGGAATGTGTGCCACTGCTCTTGAGTTTGCTGTTACCCACATTTGTGGGAATCGCCTCGCAGGGGCCACTGATGCTGGTGCCATTTCCGGTCAGAGGCTTTCGCGC
>JAGMDK010000521.1 GCA_023128695.1 Phycisphaerae bacterium | reverse complement strand
ATCTGGCGTTAGTCGGGAGGGCGAGGCTCCCGCCGGGCCGCGGCTCGCCGGGAGGCTCGCCCTCCCCAAGCGACGGACTTTTTCTGAAATTGCTCTAGTATAACCGGGCCGTCAATTCGTGTGTTCGAGATAGGGCTGGCCGGCCTGGTATAACTCGAGCCGCGCCCGAAAGCGGGCCGCCAGCTCGGGCTCACCTAATTCTTCCGCCAGAGCGATAGCCTGCTCGATGGTTGCGACAGCCTCGGCGAATTTGCTGTTGGCCGCCAGCGCCGCCGCGAGCGTATCGAGGGCCCCGGGGTCCGCGCGGTCAAGCGTGGCGACCGCTTCCCGCGCGCAGCGCAGGGCCTCCACCCGATCAGCCTCCGTTAGCCCGGGGGTAGTCGCCAGCAGCCAGGCCAAGCCGTTTGTCAGGTCCGCCCTGCCCGGGGCCAGTTCGTGCGCCTCCCGCAACGAGGCGATCCCGCCGGCGATGTCGCCCCGCGCGAGCAGAAGCTGTGTCTCTTGCTCGCGCGCCAGAAGAAAGGTGGGGTCCCAGCGCAGGGCCTCCTGAAACTGCTCCAGCGCCTCAGCCGGGCGGCGTTGGACAACCAGCACGCGTCCCAGGTCATAGTGCATCAGGGCGTTCCGGGGATCATATCTCAGCGCCTGTCCCAGGTATGCTTCGGCCTCTTCGAGCCGCCCATGCTTCATCAAAACGCGACTCAAATTAGCGGCTCCGACGGCGTTTTCGGGCTTGAGTTCCAGACCTTTCTGGTATGCTTCGATGCATTCAATGTCTCGCCCGACCATCCGTAGGGCGTCTCCGACCTGGGCCCAGAATATCCCGCGCTGTTGCTCAAGCGAGTCGAACCCGATCGCCCGGTTGAAGAACCCCAGCCCCAGGCCGACCGCCACCGCCACCCCCACCGCGACCGCCCGGCTCCGGTGCTGTCGCCAAGCCACAGCTTGCCAAAGTGCCCAGGAACACGCGACAACAATCACCGGCACCGCGGGGAACCGATAGCGGGGCGAATACCAAAACACCACCACGATCAGCAACGGCAGGCCAAAAAGCATCAGCTCGGGCCCATACTTCTTGAGCCGGCGGAGCCAGACCGCCAGGGCCACTAGCGCCGGCGGGATCAGCCAGGCCGTCGGCAGAGGCGTCAAATACAACCCCGTTAGAAATCCCTCCCCACGTTCCAGCGTCGGCCAGTAAATCTCGCTGTAGTTCCGCCCGCTCAGAAACCACCACGCCTTTTTCCCAAACAGCCTGACGGCCTCACTCGGCTGGGAACGCCAATAATCCAGACCACGCTTGAAGAAGTAGCGGTTGACGGCGTTCCAGGTCGGTTCCCGGCCGGTCGCCTCCTGGTAAACCCGGCGGGTGTCGGCGTTCTGGGTGTCCCGCCGGCCGGAAACATCGAGTAGTTTGGTATACTTGCCTGTCGACCCCGGGGCGTTGCCGTGCGCGAAGGTGACGCCGGCTTGGGCGCTGATCGGGATGATTTCGCCGCAGGCCTGGTAGTTGTGGATCGTGGCCGGCGAAATGACCGCCACGCCCGCCAGGAAGGCTGTCGCCGCCCGCTTCCCGGCGGCCAGATCGCGCCCCGTGCTCCACCACCACCACAGCGCGAAAACCGGGACGAGAATCATGGCCGGCGGATAAGCCAGCGCGTACAG
>JAGMDK010000520.1 GCA_023128695.1 Phycisphaerae bacterium | reverse complement strand
GGACGTCGCTGAGCAGCGCCCGTGCCTGCGCCGCCTTGGGATCGTCAGGCCACTCCTGCTCCATCTGCTCCATCAGCCGGGGCAGATGATCTACGAAGCGCTCTCCGAACAGCGCCTTGATCTGTTCCGGATACGCCCGCAATCCGTCCAGCCGCGCGATGCCCATTAGCCACGCCACGAATCGCCGCGGATCGCGCAGATTTCCGAGCTTCTGTAGCGCTCGGAGGAACACTTCCTGCGCCAGGTCCTCCGCCGTGTCGAGGTCGCGTGTGGTGTCGAAACACGTCGCGCGAATGAGCCCTGCCCAGCGGTCATACAGCTCGGCGAATGCGTCGCGGTCACCGCTGAGCACACCTTGCACGAGCGTCGCGTCTGAAGCTGGCATAGCTCAACCTCCGGCGGCATTCCACTAATGCCTGCCACCCAGGTAGTGACGCCAATGGGGCATTTTTCTCACGGTCTCGCCCGCACGCGTTATAAAGCTTTTCGTGGCCGCGGCTTTCAGTGCTTGTCGTTCCCCGGCTGTTCGGCCTCGGCGGACTGAAGGATGACCTGGGCCCGAAGCTTGATACGCTCTGTCGAAATCGATCGTAATGACTTGATTGCAACTACTTTTCTGTCAATACTCTTTGATGCAAATGTTCGATTTCTTCGCGCGCCGCGCGGATTCCGTGGTTGCCGTACAGGTCTTCAGTAGTCCGCGGAGCGGACGGCGGAAGTGCCCACTCGTGAAAGCTCATTCTGAACGCAACACTCAGGCCCACGCTTCCGTCGCCCCCTTCGGGGGCTCGCTTGGGCTCGCCTCAACAACCCAGGGCTCGCTGCGCTTCGCCCTGGGCTTTATTCCGTCGTCCCCTTCGGGGACTCATCCTTCCCCCTTTTCCCCCGATCCGCAATCCCCAATCCTCGATCCTCAATCCTCAATCCTCTTTGGTTGCGGCCGAAGGCCGCGCCAAGTTATCCGTGGTGAATTGTCCGGGAGGTACGCTCCCCGTCCAAGCGCCCTACACTTCACGCGAGGACCGGCATGAAGCTCAAACTACATAACCTAATATTCGTCGGCATGGCCGGCGGCGTCGGCGTCGGACTCGGGCTGTGGTACCTCGGCGAGAGTGCCCAAACGACTCAGGACCCGCAACGCGCCGCAACCATGGCCGCGGCGTACGAACATATCCTCTGGTGGCTCAACCTCCTGGGCCCCACCATCTTCATCAGCGCCCTCAAAATGATCATCGCCCCGCTGATCTTCGCCAGCATCGTCGCCGGCGTGACCAGCCTGCCGAATATGAAAGAACTCGGCGCGATCGGCTGGAAGACCATGGCCTATTACATCATTACGACGACGATCGCGGTCACGATCGGCCTGATCTGCGTCCTCACGATCCAGCCGGGGAAGAAAGCCGCCGCGAAATCCCTACGAGCGGACCGCATCGCTCACCTGGACACTCGCCGGGTCGAATTCGAGGAGCTCACCGGCACGGTGGCCCTGCGTGAGGACGGCGAACCCTCGAACGAGTACCTGGTCTGGCTCGCCGAGCTGGAGAGCGCCCAGTTCGCCACCGGCGACGAGGCCCGGCGATTCGCCAGGCTGGCCACCGCCCGCGAGCGAACGTCCGGCGACATGTTCAAACAGGACATCATTCTGCCGCTGATTACGAACCCGTTCACCTCGCTCGCGGCCAGCCCGCCGAACGCGTTGGGGTTAATTTTCTTCGCGCTGCTGTTGGGCCTGGCCTGCATCGTGGTCGGCGAGCCCGCCCGGCCGCTGATATCCTTCTTTCATAGCCTCAACGCGGTCATCCTCCAGGTTACGCATTGGCTGATGTCCATCTCCCCCTTCGCGATCGCCTGCATCGTCGCCTGGCTGGTGGGCGAGAAGGGGCCGGCCGTGTTTGGCAATCTCGGCTGGTACTGCGGCACCGTCATCGGCGGCATCGTGATCCACGTTATCATCCTGCTCGCGATTGCAAGAATAGTCGGCGGCATCGGACCGCTACGGCTATGGCGCGGCATCCGCGAAGCGTGGCTGATCGCCTTCTCCACCCGTTCCAGCGCCGCGACGTTACCGGTCACGCTCGCTTGTGCGACCGAGAAGCTCAAGGTCTCGCCCAAAGTCGCGAATTTCTCGATCCCGGTCGGGGCCACCGTCAACATGGACGGCACCGCCCTCTACGAAGGCGTCGCCATCATCTTCCTGATCCAAATCTACGGCGGCCTCGACGACGTCAGCATCACCATGACCGCGATGGCGACTTTCCTGATCTTCATCACGGCGGTGCTCGCGTCGGTCGGAGCCGCGGCGGTGCCGGACGCCGGTCTGGTTACGATGGTGCTGGTCGCGAGCGCGGTGCACCTACCGATCTATTACATCCCGCTGATCTTCGCGGTCGATGCGTTCCTGGACATGTTCCGAACCTCGACAAACGTGTTGGGCGACACGGTGGGCGCCATCGTGGTCAATCGGCTGGAACGGAAACGTTTGGGTGAGCCCGTCGCATCGTAAAGCGGCGGGTACGAATACTCCCCGGCAGCCCCTAAAGCGATGGGCCACCCGGCCAGGCGCGTTGGTTGTGTATCGATCGAAATGTGTGCCACTGCTCTTGAGCAGTGCTAAGCTTCGCCGAGTGCGCAGAGATCGTTAAGAAACACTGCTCAAGAGCAGTGGCACAACAGCCCGTCAATTGAGGGTTGACGGAGCACTTGATGGAGACGTGTTAATGTCCAGGTATCTGCTCCTCGCCGGCGTGTCCGCCCTATTGGTCCTGACCATCTGCGCCTACCTGCCCGTCTTCCAGGCCGGTTTCATCTGGGACGACGACGCCTACGTGACCAACAATTGGACCTTGCGCTCGCTGGGCGGTTTGCTGAGCATGTGGACCCAACCCGGCGCCATCCCGCAGTACTACCCTCTGACCCACACTACTTTCTGGTTCGAATACCACCTCTGGCGGGCAAACGCCACGGGTTACCATCTGGTCAATGTTCTCCTGCACGTCAGCAGCGCGTGTCTCATCTGGCTGATCCTGCGGCGGCTGGCATTGCCGGGTGCCTGGTTTGTCGCGGCGATCTTCGCGCTGCACCCGGTCCACGTCGAATCGGTAGCCTGGATCACTGAGCGGAAAAACACGTTGTCGGGGATGTTTTATTTTCTTTCGATGCTCGCGTATCTCGAATTCCGCCCGCTGGTCGGCGATCCCTCGACCGGACGCGGCCAAGGCCGACGGGCTTACGTGCTTTCCCTGGCGGCATTCTGCGCCGCCCTGCTCAGCAAGTCGATCACTTGTTCGCTGCCCGCCGCCCTGCTCCTGCTAACGTGGTGGAAGCGCGGCCGCCTGGCTTGGCGTGACGTGCTGCCGCTACTGCCCTTCTTCGCCGTCGGCATCATCATGAGTCTGATTACCGTCTGGATGGAAAGCAAACACGTCGGCGCCATCGGCGACGACTGGGCCCTCTCACCCCTCGACCGCATCCTGATCGCCGGCCACGCAGTGTGGTTCTATGCCGGCAAACTGGTCTGGCCGGTCAACCTCGCTTTCATCTATCACCGCTGGGAGATCGATGCCGGGATCTGGTGGCAATACCTGTATCCCGCCGCCGCGCTGGCGGTGCTCGTCGTTCTCTGGTTCGCGCGGCGGCGGATCGGCCGCGGCCCGCTCGTGGCCGGGTTGTTCTTCGGCGGCACGCTGGTCCCGGCTCTGGGCTTCGTCAACATCTACCCGATGCGCTACTCCTTCGTGGCCGATCATTTCCAGTATCTCGCCAGTCTGGGAATCATTACCCTCATCGTCGGACTCGTGGCCGCAACGTCACAACGCATCGGCTCGGCGGCCGTCAAGGTCGCCGCGATCCTCGGCGTCGCCGTCTTGGCGCTCTTGGGCACCGGCGTTTGGCGACAGACGCACATCTACAAAGACCTCGAAACGCTCTGGCGTGACACGCTCGACAAAACACCGACCGCCGTGATCGCGATGAATAACCTGGGCCGCGAGCTGATCCGTCAGAAGCGCGGCGTCGAAGCGATTCCTTACCTGCAAGAGGCCGTGCATCTGCGGTCGCATGACCTCAAGTACCGCAACAACCTGGCCAGTGCGTACCTCGACGCCGGTCGCCTTGAGGATGCGTTGCGGACATTCCGCTACGCCTTGCGGCAGGACCCGAACGACATTCTTACAAACTACAATTTTGGCTGTGTATACGCTCAACGGGGACGCTTCGATCAAGCCATACCCCATTTCAAGCAGGTGGTGCAACTCGGCGCGGAGTACGAGAAATCCGGCCGGCGGGTCAGTGCGGCCGTCATCAGGAACATACACCAGGCGCGCGAAGCCCTGGCGAGAGCCCTGCTCGACGACACGAAAGTGTTGCTCGGCCGGCGGCAACGCCATACCGCCGTCGATTTGCTCACCGAGACGCTCCCGCTCATCCCCGAGGCGTTTGAACCGCGCCGGCTGCTGGCCGACCTGCTGGCCGCGAGCGGGCGTCCACATGATGCGGTTATCCGCTACCGTGAATGCCTGGACTTGCAGCCGGAGTCGGCCGACGTGCTCAACGCCCTGGCCTGGCTGCTGGCGACCCACCCTGATCCCACGGTTCGCGATGGAAAGGAAGCCGTCGCCTTGGCCGAGCGTGCCGTCCAGCAACATTATAAGAACGCTTCCGTCCTGGACACGCTTGCCGCCGCCCTGGCCGAAACCGGCCAGTTCGACCGCGCTGTCGAAGTCGCCCGGCAGGCCCGCGATGCCGCCAACCGGCTCGGGGCCCGGCAACTCGCCGAATCAATCAACAAGCGCCTCCAGCTCTATACCGCCCACATCCCTTACCGCGAGACCTTTACCTCAAGCGGCGCACAAACCGGCACGAGGGCCGACCCGCCGCGATACACGCGATAGACATGAAACGTGTTCTCGTTGTCCGCGGGAAACGCGCATTTTCGGCGCCTTGCTGGTCAGCGTCCGACCACGTAAGCTGTCATCGTGACGAACAGCGAGCGGGATACAGTGAATTCGACTCTGCGCGAGTGGTTGCGCAACGAACGCCGCCTCGGCGTGCCGCACTACGCCGTGCCCGCTCCCGCCCGCGTGGCAAGTTCGCCGCAGCAGCGGGTACCGCCACCGCCAAGCCGGGAGCGTACGCAGACGAGTTCACAAATGCCTGCTGCTGAGTCCGGATTCAGCCTCCCAACAGGACGACCCAACACCTCAAAGCCACCAGCACGCAAGGTCGCGGCTCCCGTGGGCACGCCGAGCTTTTTGCCCGATGATCCAGATCTCCCTCCTCTGTGCCAGGAGGAACTACCGGCCTCAAAGGCCGCCGATGTTCTCGCGCAATTCAACTCGGATTTCGTGCAGGGTTGCACGAAGTGCCGCTTGCACGAGCACCGCACCCACACGGTCTTTGGGCAAGGCAACCCTCGTCCGGACTTGGCCTTTGTCGGCGAGGGCCCCGGAGCCGATGAAGACGCCCAAGGCGTCGCATTTATCGGCCGGGCAGGCCAACTGTTGACGCGGATGATCGCCGCCATGACGCTAACTCGTGACCAAGTCTATATTTGCAACATTGTGAAGTGTCGGCCCCCGGGTAACCGCACGCCCACCGAAGACGAGATGCAGACGTGTGCTCCCTTCCTGTATCGCCAACTCGCGGTGCTGAGACCGAAAGTGATCGTGGCCCTGGGGCGCCCCGCGACGCAGACCCTATTGGCGTCCAAGATGCCGATCTCCAAGCTGCGCGGGCAGTTTCACGATTTCCCCCCACCTGTGCTCGCTCAAGCCGGCCTCCCCGCAACCAAGCTAATGCCCACGTTCCACCCGGCGTATCTGCTGCGTAACCCTGCCGCCAAGACCGACGCCTGGGATGACCTGAAGCAAGTGATGAGCTTCCTGGGTCTCAAAATCCCGGAGCGATGATGAATGGGCTCCGTACCGGCCGAACGACGAGCCGCGGACTTCAGTCCGCGCGGGCTAAAGCCCGCGGCTCTTCAGCAAAATGAGTAGCGGCCGGGCGTGTGTTGTGTGCCACTGCTCTTGAGCAGTGTCTTCTATTTACCAGCGGTGGCTTGGGCACTGCTCAAGAGCAGTGGCACACCGCCGGTGAAAAGCTCGGAACCACGGCCGGTACGGAGCCCAGCCGCTACAGGACTATTGCGGCGGATTGCGAAATGCCTGCCGAGATGGTTGGGATAATACGACACAAGAACCGGGTATTTACCCGGTAGCAGTGAGGCAAATGCGCTATATCATTCCTTGTGGTATCACTGTCTAGGTAAATGCCCCAATCATGAAGGGTCAGGGACGAAGCCGGCCCGCCCGATGAGAACGGGGGCTGATATGAGTGACGGACACACAAACGGTGCAAACGAAAACCCCCGAGCCGTGATCTACCTCCTGGGCCATTCCGCCCTTGATCGGCTCGCATACCGGCGGCTGTTCAGCACCGAGTTACACCTTGAGGTGGCCCTCGATTCCGACTTCACGCCAACTGCGATCTGGATGGCGATGCGTAACAAGCCGGACTTGGCCGTGGTCGACGCCGACACGGCACACGCCCCGGTGCTCGATGCCATCCAAATGATCACGCGTCTGAGTTCAACTATCCGTGTTCTCCTCGTCAGCGCCACCAACGAGTCAGCGCACGTCGAGACCTGGTGCTACTGCCCGCTGCACGGGTACGTGACAAAGGACGGCGGCGTGGAAGAATTACGGTCCGCAATCGAAGCCGTTCTGGCTGGACGAGACTATTTCAAGGCAGAAATCCGCGCCACGCTCGACCGCGGCAGGGCCCGCTCGAACGGCCGTACCAAGCTCTCCCGGCGTGAGTCGGAACTCCTGCCCCTGTTGGCCCGCGGGCTGACCCTCCGCGCCGCCGCCGTCGAGTTGGCGGTCAGCTACAAGACCGCCGATTCCTATCGCACGAGCATGCACCGCAAGCTGGGCGTGCACGACCGCGTCGAGCTGGCTCGCTACGCCATCCGCAAGCGGATCATCGAGCCGTAAACACGAATGAGGATTGGGGATTGAGGATTGAGCATAGGATGAGAGTGGACTCAATCCTCAATCCTCAATCCTCAATCCTCAATCCTGAACAGAATCACTCCTCCTCATACAACGCTTGGTCGCGCAGTTCGGTGGCGCGCTGCACGATTTCGGCTACGGTCGCTTCGCCGATCGGCTCCAGCTTGAAGGTTGGCAGGACGTGTTCGTCGCGAATCGTCGCCGGGATCATGGTTTCCGCCACCAGATCAAAAGGCGGCCACTGGTACCACGGGGCCTCGATCCGATAATGCGTCTTCAGTGTCCAGTACCCCGGCTTCCGCAGCATGATGTCGTAGTCGCCGTACCAGAGAAACGAAAACTTGACCGGGCTGACGCCGACTTCTTCGTCGTTGACGATCACGAGAGCGCCCGGAGGATCGGTTTCGACGCGCGCGGTCCGCTCGACACAGCCGCCAGGAACCATGAGCAGGAGCCCCGCGGCGGCCGCTGACAACCAAGTAGATCGTAATCGCTTCATTTCGGTATCTCGATCCATTTCACGTCGCCTGGGTCCTTTAGAGCCGCTTCAGAAAACGTTTGGCGTCCGTCGGGAGGGCGAGGCTCCTGCCGAGCTGCGGCTCGGCAGGAGCCTCGCCCTCCCCCAACAACGGACTTTTTCTGAAATTGCTCTAGCATGCAACTGATGTTACGAGTTCGAGCTATTCGCAGCTCGGGTCGCCGGCGAGAGTGGGATTGTACTGCGGGGAGCACGATTCCGCGATAGGTGTTCTCAGTCTTTCACCCCGTCCAAGTGCCTGTAAAACAGACGCGTGTGCCACTGCTCTTGAGCAGTGCCAGGGCCATTGTCGGCCCAAGAAGACACTGCTCAAGAGCAGTGGCACACACAACGCGACCCGAAAACCAAAGCGTGACGATGCACTAGGGGCTCACGCCCCTGGCTACCATCTGCCGCCCTTCCCGGGCTACCACGCTTGCCCCGGGCAAATGGTTATGGGTGGGCGTCAACATAGTGGGTGGGGCGGGCCTCCGTGCCCGCCAATACGGTCCGCTGGCGGCCGCGGAGGGCCGCCCCACCGGTTTACCCACTTTCCTGACGCCCACCCAATGGTTATGAGCGCTTCGCGTGCTTTCTCTCAGTGGACGACGAAGTTATCTCCAACGTCACGTCGCGTCCAACTGTAGATGCGTTTGACGTCTCGAGCCCCTTTTCCCTGGGCCGACTGTTTTCCATTTTTCTCCCCGGCCCAGCCCCGGCTCGCGCAATACTGCCCGCTGCACGTAACGAACGATCTTTCGGGACGCGCCGGTCGGGTTCCGATAGCCAGGTCTGTGTCGCGACGAACTCCGTGGAGCCCCGCCGGTCTATGTGCCCAGCACTGTCGCCGCCAGCGCAGGTCCGCTTTTGCCGGAAGCGGCTATCGATCAAGTCACTTGACACATAAGACGAAGACATCAGCGGCGTCCGCGCCCCGCGAGGTGGAGTATATGGAAGTCTTGTCTCTGACACGCCGAAAAGTGCAGCTTCAGATGTTGGCCGAGGCCTGTGAGCAGCGGCGTCGCGTTCGTGTCATACTCGCGGGTCGCTCAGATGACCGCTTAGCGGTGTATACGCGCTTCGCGGCTCTCGCACGGAACCAGCTATTGTTGTACTGGCCGTTCACGGGAGTCGCCGCCGACATCGCCCGCGATGCGCAGGTGGAGGCGTTCTTCGAAATCGGCGGCCAGCGGCTCGCTTTCCGTACGCGCACCTGCGGTCGGACCCTCTGGTCGGGGTGTCGGCGTCCTCGGGTCGAGGTCTGGAAGCTGACCCTCCCCCTCTGCGTCGAACGAAGACAGCAACGGGCACGCTACCGCGTCTCTCTGGCCGACCTGGAACCTATCACGGCCCGTTTCACGAGCGTGAGCAACCCTCAACGTACGTTCACGGCTGAACTCACAAACATATCCGGCGGCGGCCTGTGCGGCCGGGTGCCCCTCACGGCGTCGACCGCCGTCCGGCCGGGAGAACTCCACTGGACGACTTTCGAGTTGCCGGAGGAAGACCGGACCTTCGAGTTCATCGTCCGTCTGGTGCACGTCCGCGCGCTGAAACGAAAAGGAGTGGTTGACTTGGGGGGCATGTTCCACCCAGGCGAGGACCCCCAGGTGCATCGCGACCAGCTTCGGCAGCTCGAATACTTTGTCACCCGCCGTGAACGCGCGGAGTTAAGACGCCTCGGGAAGAACGGCGGAGGAGGAGATTGAGACATGCTCGTGGCCTTGGATCTGACGGCGCGACAGGCGGCCCGCGTCCTGGCGCAGGCTCTTCAAACCCACGCCAAGCTTGAAATCGAGCCGCGCCCCGAATATTTCGAGTCCCCGCTCTGGGGCCGCCTCGAAAGCCGCGTCCAGGACTTACTCATTGTACATTTGGTGGACGCCGGCCGGGAGTTCCCCTTGGCCGCCCTGATCGGGGCCATGTGTGACGTGCGGACGATTATGTCCGGCCAGTTCTACATGTTCACCACCGTCATTGTTGACACCGGCGAAGGCACGGCTCCGCGCCGGCTCTGCCTGGCCGTCCCCGACGCAATACAGGTAGCCAATCGCCGGCGACATACCCGTAAGAACCCCATCGAGCCGGTCCCGGTGCGTCTGACCTTGCCCGGCGTGGGAGAGCCCTTTGTCGGCCACCTTGCCAACATCGGCCGCGGCGGCCTGGGTTGTCGCGTCCTCCAGCGCGAGTTGGACGAACTGCTCCTGATCGGCAACGAGGTGCGGCTCGAGTTTATGCTTCCGTGGATGAGCCGGGTTTACTCCTTGCCGAGCGAAGTCTGCTCCAAGACCTTGTCTCACGACAAAGACCACTTGCTCGTCGGCTTCGAATTCTGCGCCCCTGACGCCGCCGCTCAAGCAACCCTGGAGTTGCTGCGGTCCGTGCTCGACAACGAAACCCAACGCCTGACCGAGATTGACGGTGAGCCATTATGAAACCCAGACGTGTTCTAACGCCGCAAGACACGGCCGTTATTTTTGAGCGGGCCGTTCAGGAGCGGGCCCTGGCTGTCTTGACCCTCCAGGACGGCCAGCACTGGGCCACCTTCAAGTCCCGTTTCCTCGAACGCGACCAGAACGGCAAGTTCTTCGTCCTCGACTACGAACCGGTCGAGGGCAACGTCCTCCCGGCACTCACCACCGGACAGTTCGTCGGCGTCAGCTTTCGCCAGAAAAGCCGTAAGATCCTTTTCGCCACCGTCGTCGAAGCCAAGGGTCATTTTGCCTGCGACGATAAGACCTCCATCACCGCCATTCGCTACCGCTGGCCCGAGAGCATCACCGAACTTCAGCGCCGAGCCTACTACCGCACGCCGATACCCCCGGAGATGACTCTCTTCGCCGCCGTCTGGCCCGGCGGCGTCACCGCCCACCAGCAAGCCCAGTCCGCGCAACAGCTCGCCACCGGCAAACTAGTCAACGTCTCCTGCGGCGGCGCGCTGATTGACCTACAGAAAGCCGTGCCGATTAACTGGAATGAGAACGACCAGATCGGAATCGAAATGCAACTGCCGGACGGACGCCCGCCAGTACTCCTCGACGCCCGCCAGCGCGGCACACGCCAGACCGAGACCGGGACCGTTGGTCTCGCGATCCAGTTTATTGGTCTGGAGATGCAACCCGACAGCCGCTCGGTCTTGCGGCGACTGGCCAACTGTGTCCAGCGGCTGCACCGTCTCAGCATTTCCTCGGGCCGCCGCGACTGGAACAGCAAGAACAAGCTCTGAACGTAAGCATTCAGCGGTCAGCAATCAGCGATCAGCCGAAAGTCGAGCAGATAGCGACCGAATGTCA
>JAGMDK010000052.1 GCA_023128695.1 Phycisphaerae bacterium | reverse complement strand
ATGTTATTTCATTACGGCCTCTAAGCCAGCCGGAGAAGTCCGCGCCCGCTGGGGGTGGACGGAACGCACGGTCTGGACCGAGCGTATGTTGACGGCCCTCGAACGCGGGGTCAAAGGAGGCGTATGGTTCAGTCTGATTGACAAGGTCTACCGTCTGCCGAACCTGCGGGCGGCCTTTGCCAAGGTGAAGGCCAACCGGGGAGCGGCGGGCTGTGACCAGCAGACGATTGCGATGTATGAGGCTGATCTGGAAGCGAACTTGCGGAACCTGTCGGACCAACTGCGCAGCGGCGCCTATAAGCCGCGGAAGGTTCGGCGGGTGCACATTCCCAAGCCCGGCAGTCGCGAACGTCGGCCGCTGGGTATTCCGACGGTCCGCGACCGGATAGTTCAGACGGCGCTCCGCAACGTGACAGAGCCGATCTTCGAGCGGGACTTTGCCGAGCACAGCTACGGCTTTCGACCCAACCGAGGCTGCAAAGATGCCCTTCGGCGGGTCGCTGCTCTGCTCCAGTCCGGTTACACGCACGTTGTCGACGCCGACCTGAAGAGCTACTTCGACACGATCCCCCATGCACCGCTGATGGAGCGAGTGCGTCACAAGATCGCTGACGGCCGTGTGCTGGCGTTGCTCGAGGCCTTCCTCACGCAGGGCGTGCTGGACGGTCTCGAGACCTGGACACCCACGGCGGGCAGCCCACAGGGTGCGGTGATCTCACCGTTGCTCAGTAACGCTTATCTCGACCCGCTCGACCATTGGATGGCCGAACACGACATCGAGGTGGTGCGCTACGCGGATGATTTTGTGATTCTATGTCGAAGCGCAGACGAGGCCCAGGCGGCGCTGGACCGGGTGCAAGCGTGGACGGCGGAGGCCGGACTGACGCTTCATCCGACCAAGACGCGGATCGTGGCTGCGAACCAGGAAGGGTTCGACTTCTTGGGGTACCACTTTGAGCGTGGCAAACGCTGGCCGCGTGACAAGAGCCTCAAGAGGTTCAAAGACGCGATCCGGGCCAAGACGCCGCGCAAGGCTGGGCACCGCCTGCGTGTCATCATCGCCTCGGTCAATCAGACGACCAGGGGCTGGTTTGAGTACTTCAAACAGACATCGTACACGACGGTGTTCCGTGGCCTTTACAAGCCGCTCGAAGACAGGGGGTGAGAGGCTTGGACAGAATGTTCCGTTCTCTTACAGGGCGACATCTGACTCTCGGGCGAGCAATGCACTCTATCCCGGCCGCAAAAACACGGGGAATTGCATACTCCCGATAATTGTGCTATACTACCACATAGTGGGGAGAGCAATCTGTCTCTCCATTTTGTTGCTTATCTTTCGTTAGGGTGGTGCGTAGGCGCAGCGCAATATCCGGCATGTCGTTATGAAAGAGCGCACGAAGCCTGTTGTGCAATGTGGGAGTACCCAGGGATGGGGTGCTTCTTAATTGCTTGATTGATGGTGCTAGGCAGCCAATCGGGCTGCGGGGAATGGCAAACCGTGTCCAGTGAAACGCGAGTGGCAGTTTAAGGAGGTCAACGATGTGTGCTACACGGTCTAATGGCTTTTCTATCATGCCCATCTTAGCATGTCTGCTGATAGGCACGGCCACGCTTAGTGCCGCGACGCGTGACGTCATCCCTGCGGACGCTGAAGTGACAAGCCAGGGCAAGCCGCGCGGCGAGTGTCCGGAGTCCGAGATCCAGATCCAGATCCAGACGGACGACTATCCCGGCGAGACCACCTGGGAAGTCGTCGAGTATCCGTCCCTGACCGTCGTGGGCTCCGGCGGCCCCTACGAGGAACCGGGCCTGTATGACGAATATGTCTGCGTGCCGGACGCCGGGTGCTATCACTTCGTGATCTATGATTCCTACGGCGATGGCATCTGCTGCGACTATGGCGAAGGTTACTACAGCGTCTACCACAACGACACGCTCGTCGGCTCCGGCGGCGTGTTCGGTTACGAGGAATGGACCCCTTGCATCGGCAATTGCCCGCCGGAGTGCGGCCTGGGCGGGGCCTGCTGCGTAGGGGAGGTCTGCTACG
This sequence comes from Phycisphaerae bacterium, assembly GCA_023128695.1. GTDB lineage: Bacteria > Planctomycetota > Phycisphaerae > UBA1845 > Fen-1342 > JAGMDK01. The sequence continues at coordinate 5,154 of JAGMDK010000052.1, read as the reverse complement.
AGGTCGAGAACCAGGCCGAGTGCGACGCCCTGGGTGGTGAATATATGGGTCCTGGGACGACCTGTGATCCGAATCCGTGCCTGCCGCCGTACGAGCCGGAGTGCCCGGAGGACACGATCTGGGGCCAGGAAGCGATGAACTGCGACGACCAGTGGTCGGCCGCCTCCAGCGGCGTGTTCCCGGGTGGTGAAACGAATTACCTGGTCTACGAGAGCTTCAGCGGGCTGCCCTGCGAGGTTTGCGGCGTCCGCTGGTGGGGTCTGGTGCTCCGATACTACGTGGGCTGGTACCCCTGCTCCGCTCCGCTCGACCTGTACTACGACATCAAGTTCTACCAAGACGACGAGGGCCTACCGGGGGCCGAGATGTACGCGTACACGTACTTGAGCCCGAGCGCGACCGAAGTTGATCAGTGCGGCGTCTACCCGTTCGTGGAATTCCAGGTCGACCTCGACCCGTGCTGCTACGAACTGACGGACGGCTGGATTTCGATCCAGAGCCAGGAAGACGTCACCAACGAGTGTGTCTTCCTGTGGTTCAGCAGTACCTACGGCGATGGCGATTCGTTGCAGGAAGACGTGATCGCCGGGACGATGAGCAGCACCGACTACGACCGCGGCGTGTGCCTGAGCGGCCCGTGCTGGAATGAGCCCGGGGCCTGCTGCCTGCCGGACGGAAGCTGTGTGGACGCCGTCGTGCCGGCCGCTTGCGCCGACATTTTCGGTCTCTACATGGGGGCCGGGACGGAGTGTGCCACGGTTACTTGCCCGCCGCCGCACGTGCCGGAGTGCCCGGTCGATAAGTTGCTCTACGCCCAGCCGGCGACGCCCTGCAATCTGATGCAATGGTATTCCGAGTTCAGCGACTACGGTATGGGCTACCTGGCGTTCGACGACTTCACCAACGTGGGCCGCAACATCATGGACCTGCACTGGTGGGGCTTGAGCCTGAGGTGGAATATTGACTGGGTTGATTGCGATCCCGAGGGCATGACCTTCGAGGTCAAGTTCTACCTGGATGACGGCACCGGGCTGCCGGACTACCTGAACCCGGTCTGCACGTACACCGTGGCCCCGACCATGGCCATCGTCGATTATTGCCCCCCGCCCTACCACGCGCTATGGAAGTTCGAGACCGATCTCTGCCCGTGCTGCTTAATTACCCACGGCTGGCTCTCGATCCAGAGCCTCGGCAGCACGAACGACTGTGTGTTCAAATGGTTCAGCAGCCCGGCCGGCAACGGCTACTCACTCGTGTCTGATGGCTCATGGCCGCCGGCCGTGAACGGTTTCGACCTCGCCTTCTGCTTGACCGGGGAACCAACCGTGGCTCCGGAGTGCGGGGTAGCTTCGCTCTACGCGCAGCCGGCGGTGTGGTGTCCGTGCACATCATGGTCCGCGGTCACCAGCGATGCCGGTCTCGGTTACCTGGCGTTTGACTCCTACTCTGATGTGGAAGTCAAGATATGCGACGTCCACTGGTGGGGTCTGAGCCTGAGGTGGAACAACGGCTGGGTGCCGGACCAGCCCTATGGCATGGAGTTTGAGATCAAGATCTACCCGGACAACGGATCGGGCGAACCCGACGTCAACAACCCGGTCTGCACGTATACCGTGGTGACGTACGCTAATGACATAACAGAGGTTTATGACTGCTGCGAATACCCGCTGTGGTACCCGTTGTGGTTCTTCCACGTCGAGCTCGAGACCTGCTGCACTCTGCCGGAGGACGGCTGGATTTCAATCCAGAGCATCTCTAGCCCGTACGACAGCGCGTTCCTGTGGTTCGAGGGCCTGCCCGGCGACGGCCAGTCGCTCCAGGATCAGGACGGCAGCCCGCCGCTGGAAATCATCGATTTCGACCTGGCGTTCTGTTTTAGCTGTTCCACGATGAGGATCTGTAAACCCTGCCACGCGCGCGATGTTGCCAAGCACTGCGTCGAGACTGTCGCCAGGTGTCTCATGCCGGGTGAAAAACGCAACGACTGTGTGGAGGGCCCGCCCATGTTCGATCCGTGGATCACAAAGGGCGGTACTTACCACAACTTCGGGGCTGCCGGCCAGGCCGTCCCGGCGGACTTCTTCGGCCCGGGTTCGGATCCGTTCGAAGGTGAGTTATGCTTCTATTCGGTTCCGCTGGGACCGGTGGATCTGACCGCCTACGGGTTTGGGATCGAGGAGTTCGGCGACGCCGACGTGCTGATCTGGCGGGAGGACGATCCGTTCGACCGGTGTGTCATCCCGCCGGTGTTCCCCACCGACGTGGTCGAGATGGAGATCGAGGTCATCGCCCTCAGCTTGGGGAGCACCGATCCGATCACCGTGACCTACAACGGCGGGCAGAACCCCGAATTGTGGGACGTGGCGTTGTCGTTGTCCCAGACGAGTACTCCGCCGCTGGGCCTCCTGCGGGCCACGAAGACGCATTGTAACGGCGGGACATACCAGATCGACGCCCTCCAGGTCCAGTCGCTGTTCACCTTTACGAAAGTGATTTACCCGACTACGGAGCTGCCTTTCGATACCGGCTTGTACGGGATCGCGCCAGTGGTGCTGGATTTGATGGGAGCAGATACGGACTACTGGGTCCACGACTTGGACGAGGCCCTCACCACGGACAACCCGATCTGCACGGATTTGCACACGGGTCTGGAGGAGGCCGAGCAGACCACGGACTGCACTGATTGCAACATGAACGGCATCCTCGATGACTGCGACATCGCCGCTGGGACGAGCTGTGACTTCAACACCAACGGCATCCCAGACGAGTGCGAGGGGGGCCCGACGGTCTGTCCCGGCGATTCCAACTGCGACACGGTGATTAACTGGCGTGACATCGACTACTTCGTCGCGGCCCAGAACGACAACGTCGCGGCGTGGGAAGCGATGTTCCTGCCCGGCACGCCGAGTTGTCCGTTTGCAAACAACGACGTGAACGGCGACTGCACCGCCAACTGGCGTGACATCGATCCGTTCGTAGCGCTGATGAACACTACTTGTCCGTAGCCGAGGCGTTTGACATCGACGACCCCCCGACCGCCGGGCTCACTTCGCCAAGTCGATGACCCGGTAGGGGTGAGTATATATCGTCGCTCGCGTATCGCGTACGAAGCCGCACAGCGTGAGGTTGCAGCGCTCGGCCGCCTCGATCGCCAGCGAGGAGGGCGCCGAGACGGCGGCGATCAGTTCGATCCCCGCCCGGGCGGCCTTGGCGACCAGCTCGAAACTCACGCGACCCGATAGCACCGCCCCGCACCCGCGCGGAACTTGCTCCCGCAGCAGACAGTGCCCAATCGCCTTGTCCAACGCATTGTGGCGGCCAATGTCTTCGCCGAACGCGAGTAACTCGCCCTCCGGCGAGAAAATCCCCGCGGCGTGCGTCCCGCCGGTGCGCTGGAAGAGTTCTTGCGCGGCCCGCATCTTCTGGATGATAGCCAGCAGGGTGTCACCCGAGACGCGGAGCGTATTCTCGCAGGGGACCACGTCCGCCAGGAACTCGTCGATGTTCCGCCGGCCGCACAGGCCGCGGGAACTGGTCACGAGCAGGTTCCGCTGCGAAACGACGCTGCTCGGGTCCTCCAGCCGCAGGGCGACGGCCGGGGGAGCGCTCGTGCACTTGAGTTCGACCAGGTCCTCCACGCCGGTGATCATCCCCTCGCTGAAGGCAAAGCCGACCGCCAAGGCCTTGGCGTCGCCGGGCGTACACATGATCGTGAAGCTGCCCACATCCGCGATCATGATGGTGAGCGGCGTCTCGACCACCACCTCGCAGCTTTCGCGCACCGGGGGGACACCGGCCGTGGATATGCGCACCGGCTCCACGCGACTAACGGCCGCCGGCCCGGCCCCGGCGAGCAGGCCGCTTCCCGCAACAATGTCAGGCGGCGGCTTGTCCCGGGCCGCATCTGCACTGGGACTTCCATCCACCTCCGCGCCCGCAAAGCACTCGTCGGCCAGGGCCTTGATCTTCCTGCTGAAGTCCTGGTAGGTGCGTAGCAATTGCCGCCCGTGCTCGGACAGCATCGACTGCCCGCCCCCGACGCCGCCGGGCTGGGGAATCACGAGCGGCTGTCCGTGGTGCTTCTCGGCGTTCCTGATCAAGCCCCAGGCGTAGCGATAGCTCATGTGGGCGGCCTGAGTGGCGTCGCGCAGGGTCCCGTAGCGGTCCACATGCTCGAGCAGCCGGGCCAGACCCGCGCCGAAGATGTGCATGCCGCCTTCGACAAACCACATCTTCACTCGCACCTCGGGCGGGCCTTTGAACAGATGCCGCTTCTGCTTCATGAGGCAGTCGCAGACCGCTTCGCGCAACACGCTGTCCGCGAGCTGGTGACGCAGGCATTTCTTCCAGTCGCGAATCGAAGCATGCGCGCTGATCTGGAGTTGAGCCCGGGCCCGCAGCCGCTCCGCGTCGTCACGGATGTCGGTCTCGTGCGGCAACCCGTCGACGTAAATGACGAGGTCGCCCCGACCGCTGCGGGCCAGCTCGTTGCTCTCGACGACGATGTGTTCGTACGCCGGTCGGCCGCGTTCCAGGAATGCCGCCAACTCCTCGTTCGATTGGAAGAAGTTAGGCGGGCCGTCGGGCCGCCGCCGGCCGCAGCCTTGCTTCGCGTAGACCGAGTTCGGCAGCACGGCGCAGAGCTCTTGTGCCAAGTGTGTCTTCCCCACCCCGCGTCCGGCGCCACAAACGACCCACAGCATGGCCGGCATCATCTCAAAAGCATCCCAGTTGGCAGGAGCGCATTCTGATATCGAGCGTATTGAGCAGCTTGCCCATCGTCTGCGTGGGGATCGCCAGTTTCGATGCCGCCGCGAACGCATCCTCGCAGGCGATCCAGCCGCCGGCCTGCAACGTGGACGGATCGCTTTGCTGCCGGCCTTCGGATTGGACCACCTGGATCGTGCCGCTCCCCTCCGCCACCACTTCCAACGGCAGCGTCTTCGCCCTGATGAACTCCATCACCTTCTCAGCCAGCGCCGCGGGAACGCCGAGGGTCGTACTCATTACGATTTCTCCTGTTTCGTGTTCTGAATGATTTACCTGACGCCATGATTATATGTGCGGGGCGGAAAAGGGGACATTCCTATTGTCGGCCGTGGAACTACCGCGGGGAGCAAAGCTGTTACGGGTGAGCGTCAACATAGAGGGTGG
>JAGMDK010000519.1 GCA_023128695.1 Phycisphaerae bacterium | reverse complement strand
GGGCGAGGCTCCTGCCGAGCCGTACGTTCGATTTCATCCGGGGCACGGCTCGGCAGGAGCCTCGCCCTCCCAGGCCACCCACGCTATTATTCCTCCTGATCCGAGTCGTTTTCCGTTTCGTCGCTCGGCCGGGTAGTAGCGGCGGCCGCGTCGCCGCCGTCCGCACTCTCACCCTCACCGGCACCCTCCTCGGCGTCACCGACACCCTCCTCGGCGTCACCGGCACCCTCATCGGCGTCAGCCGAATCCTCTTCCTTGGCTTCGGCCTCCGGTTTCTCCTCCACTTTAATCGCCGACCCGTCCTTGAGTTGGTCCAGGCTACGGTACGGACCGGTGACCACCGTGTCTTCCAACGTGATGCCCGCGGTGATTTCAACCCGGGTGGCGTCGTTAATTCCAGTCTGCACGAGGTGCGGATGAGCCTTGCCGTCCTCGATACAGAAGACCAGGCGGATATACTCGGCCACATTCTGTTCGGCTTCTGGATCCTCTGCGGCACGTTTCGCATCGTGCTGTTTGACCAATTCCTCCGGCAGGTCCCGCCGCCGGCGATATACCACCGCCTCGACGGGGATGGTGACGGCGTTCTCCTTCCGGGCGACCTCGATCTCGACGTTGGCGGTCATGCCCGGCTTGACGCGCTCATCCGGGCCGGTGATGAGCACCAGGGTCTCAAACGTAACCACGTCGCGTCCATGGGGCTTGGTGCCCTTCGTCCCGACGCGGAGAACACGCCCCGGGATGCTCCGCCGGGTGTCCGACTGGAGGTAGATGCGAGCCGGCTGACCGGTCGCGGCCAACGGAGCATCGGCCTCATCCACCTTGCAGCGGACCTGCATCTTCGACAGGTCGCTGACGACCATGATCCGCGTGCCGAGGTTGTTCATCGTCCCGGTCACGACGACCTCGCCCTGCTTGGCGAAACGCTGGGAGATGACCCCGCCCAGCGGAGCGGTAATGACCGTCTTTTCCAGATCCTCCTCGGCGGATTGCTGCGCGGCTTTCGCGGCGACGAGCTCCTGCTTGCGCATTTCGAGCCCGGCCCGGGCCCCGACCAGAATCGTGCGATATTGGGACACGGTATCCGCGGACGTGGCTCCGAGCTCGATGAGCCGCCGCTCTTGGTTATAGTCGAGCTGGGCCTTCTCGACGTTCGCCTCGGCCTGCCGGATGGCGGCCTCGAGCCGGGCGACGTTGGCCTTCGCGGAGAGCACGCGAGCCCGGTAGTCGGCGTCGTCCAGGCGGCAGAGCAGGTCGCCTTTCCGCACCTGATCCCCCTCCTCGACCGGCATCTCCAAAATCTTGGCGACGATCTCGGAGCTGATGTCGACCTCGGCGATGGCCTCGACCTCGCCCGGGGCCTGGACGGTGCGGATGATCTCGCGCTCCTCCGGCTGTGTGGTTTCGACCAAGAGCTCGAGTTCGCGGGCCACGTTCAGCAGGCTTTTGCCGTCCTCGCTGCGGGTGAGGTCGTTGAGATAATAGATCCCGCCCACGATGATTCCGAGGATCACAATGCCGATGATCGTTTTCATATTCGACTCCTATCGACTCACGGGAGCCGCCGTCCCACCGGCTGGAAGCCGGTGCCACACAAAGATGTAGCGCCGAACGGTACTACCCATTTGTCGCTCCGCCGCCGCTAGCCATCCCGGTGACCGAAACGACCGTCAGCGCGGTTCGCCCGCCGGTCCCGGACAGCCAGCACAGGATACAGATGCCCCACGCCCGCCAGCCGCGTAGCTGCCGCGTGACGGACAAGCCGACGATCACCACCAGCCAGTACCAGATGCGAAACGGGTCCAAGGCCGTCAGCAGTCCGGACAACGCCGCCAGGTTGGTCACGTTTTCAGGCGTCAAGCTGCCCTCTTCCACGAACAAGCGTGTGAGCAGTGTCAGAGACGTGCTCACTTCCAACGTCCCATAGCTAAGCATTAACACGAGCGTAAGAAGTAGCCGCAGGGCGTCGATAAAGCCGGCGAACACGCAGATGGTCAACAGCGTGTGCCATTCGGGTTTCCGGCCGGTCAGGGCCACCACGCCATACAGCACGGCGGCGATCAGCAGGGCCGCGGCCAGGGCCTTGGCCGGCTCGGCGGCGATGACGCGGATGCGCGTGAGCAGCTTCTGAAACTCCCCCATTTTGATTTCCTGCTCATACAGATCGCGTAAGGCGGAGCGCTCCACGACATCCCGCTGGGCACTGTCGATCTGCTTGATCCGCTCGCGAACCCGGCGGTTGATCTCCTGGTCGATGAGCCCGCATTCCACCGTCGCGTATCCGATCAGCGTCACGAAGGTCAGGAGGATCAGCAGCGGCCAGCCCCACGCCGCCACGTCTTCGACCCGGGCGAACAGCCGGCGCGGCGCGAATATAGCAGCCGGAATGTCCCGGATACCCACGGTTCTACGCGTTACGGCCTCGAGCGGCTGTGACAACGAGATACCCTCGTACTACACCAGCCCCCACAACAGAGGGCCATGGCAAAGATCTTTCCCAATACGGTCGCACCGCGCCCACCACGGCGGACCCATTATAAGTTGGGCGCCGCCCATCCCAGTTGTATTTACGGAAACCAACAGAATATTCGCACAGAGCGACAAAAACCGACAACAGTATCCACCGGCAAGATGCCGGTGCCACACACGAATGTAGCGGCCGGGCTCCGTACCGGCCGTGGGAACGTGGGAACGGGGGAACGTGACAAGGTGATAAGGTCTAGTTTCCAGTTTCTAGTCTCTAGTTTCTAGATGT
>JAGMDK010000518.1 GCA_023128695.1 Phycisphaerae bacterium | reverse complement strand
GGATGTCGAGATCTGCGAGACACACCATCGTAAAAAGGTCGACGCCCCGAGCGGCACCGCCCAGGCCCTGCTGGAAGCCATCTGCAAAGCCCGCGGCCGGCAGCCGAACGAAGCCGCGGTCCACGGCCGGGCCGGGCCGTGCGGGGCGCGGCCGGCGGGTCAGATCGGCGTGCATGCCGTCCGTATGGGTGAGATCGTCGGCGAGCATGAAGTGCATTTCACCAGCCCCAGCGAATCGCTCACACTGCGTCACCGCGCGTTCTCGCGCGACACCTTCGCAGCCGGCGCCTTGCGGGCCGCCCGCTGGGTACGGGGGAAGCCGCACGGCCTATACAACATGCAGGACGTTCTCGGCGAGTAATACATCATTGCCGCAACACTCCAGCTTATTGGTCAGCGTGGTATGGGACCTGTCGGAGAGGGGGTCCGAAACGCGACCGGCTTCCTCAAAAAGCGCCCGGTTCAATAGTGATCCGCGAGAATTCTCGGCTGGCCTGATAAGCGGATCTTGCGGGGCAGTCCTCCTTCGGCCTAGTGAACTTCGCTCTTTCGCCAACCGAGTTTGATACCAGCGAATAGGCCGCAGCGAGGAGAGTCGCAGCATTATGACACGTTACTGGGAACGTCGACGATACATCCGAGTCCCCGCCTCCGGGTCGGCACGCTGGACGTCCGGCCACCACCGGGGACATTGCCAACTGGTCGACATCTCGCCCGGCGGCGCGGGAGTGCGCATGCCCATCCGCAAGGCCACGCAACTCGGCCCGACCATCACACTAGAGGTCGAACTCTCGCCCGGCGTCACATGGAACCTGCCCGAGGAGGCCCGCGTGGTCCGCCGCGTCCCGGACGAGGACGGCCAATGCCTCGTCGGCATGGAATTCGCGCCCGAGCGGTGGGTCAACTGAACTAGTGCTGCCCTCGCTCACTGGAGTCCTGTACAACTACTGCATCGCCGCTGGCAACCCACTTGCCGGACGGGGTTTGCCGGGCTTGCAGATTGATGACGGCGTTGCCGCCTTTCTGCGCGGCGAGGGCTTTGCACAGCTCCAACGCCGCCACCGATGATGTCCGCCCCTCCGTGAACACCGCCTCGACCTGCCGCACGATCGTGAAACCGGTAATCCGCGCGGTCGAACTGGTCGTCTGAATCCGGTCCGCCAGACGCTTGATCTCTTCCTGCTGCAAGCGTACCGAGTCGTAGCTGCGGCGCAGCTCCGCCCGGCGGCGAGCGGCGATGACCTTATTGCGATAACCGCTCCAGATGCGAACCACAATCACCAGGACAATGAACGCCGCCGCCCCGGCAACGATTTTCTGAGCAACAGGGTCCGCCAGGTTCAACCATTCTGGCATGGGCCGGCTCCGTCAAAACACCAGATAGCGCAGTTTCAGAAAAAGTCAGTCGCTTGGGGAGGGCGAGCCTCCCGGCGAGCCGCGGCTCGGCGGGAGCCTCGCCCTCCCGGCTCCGTAAAACACCAGCGTGTGTGGCACCGGCTTCCAGCCGGTGGCTCGGCCGGGACGGAGCCCGGCCGCTACATTTCCCAACCAACGCTGACTGCGCTACTCCAAAAGAGTATAGCCGATTCGCTCTGGGCGCCTCGGCAGGATACCATAGTACCGCGTTTCATAAACTGCTCGACAAGCACACCTTGAAGAAGAACCGCGGAAACGAAAATGAACAACAAATACCGGATCGTTAAAACCCCACTCGGTTACGTGGGGTTCGTGGCCACGGCCCGCGGCGTGCGGCGGGTTTACCTGCCTGAAACGACGAAGACCACGCTGCGACGCGCCATCAAGAACGACCATAACGCCATCGGCGAGGACGACACTCTGCTGCCCGAGTTGGCCGACAACCTGCGGCAATACTTCACCGGCGAGAAAACCGACTTCGCCGTCCGTCTGGACTTCGACGACGCCTCGCCGTTCCACGTCGCGATCTGGAAGGCGTGTCGCCAGGTGCGTTACGGCAAGACGGTCTCGTACGGCGAATTGGCCCGCCGGGCGGGCAAGCCGGGTGCCGCCCGGGCCGTCGGGACGGCGATGAGCCGCAATCCGCTGCCGATCGTCGTGCCCTGCCACCGCGTGCTCAAGAGCGATGGCACCCTCGGCGGTTACTCCGGCCCCGGCGGCGTCGAGCTCAAGCGACGACTGCTGGAGATGGAATCGACCCCGCAAGTGGTTTGAAAACCGACCCCATGCTCCGTTACTATTAGTCAATCGATCGATTCACTTCCGGAGTGACCGCCATGCTGACGCTGCTGATCGCGGTGGGCGCGTTCGTCGCATACATCATCGCCTATCACACCTATGGCCGCTGGCTGGGACGCAAGGTCTTCCAGCTCAGTAAAGACGCCGTCTGTCCGAGCGTGGAGATCAACGACGGCCGCGATTATGTCCCCACCAAGCGGGAAGTGATCTTCGGCCACCATTTCACGAGCATCGCGGGTACGGGGCCGATTGTCGGACCGGCGATCGCCGTGTTCTGGGGCTGGTTGCCGGCCCTGCTGTGGGTGCTGCTCGGCAGCATCTTTATCGGCGCGGTCCACGACTTCGGGGCCCTGGTCGTCAGCCTGCGCAATCGCGGCCAGACCATCGGGGACGTCGCCGCCCGGATCATCAACCCGCGGGCGCGGATTCTACTGCTGCTGGTGCTATTTCTGGTCCTGATGGTCGTGATCGGGATTTTCGGCCTGGTGATCGCCGTCATTTTCACGCTCTACCCGATCTCCGTCTTCGCCATCTGGATTGAAATCCCGATCGCGATCGCCGTCGGGTACCTCGTCTATAAGCGCGGCGGGAATATATTGATACTGTCGCTCATCGCCTTAACGTTGATGTACCTGGGCGTTTGCGTCGGGGCCTATTGGCTGCCGCTGGACCTGTCGCAATTCTCGTTCCTCGAGAAATACGGCAGTGACGCGCTCCAGGCGGGGCTGTCGCCGTACGCGAACACGGTCGTGGTCTGGACGGTGATTCTGCTCATATATTGCTTCATTGCATCGGTGCTGCCGGTCTGGACGCTGCTCCAGCCGCGCGACTTCATCAACAGTCACCAGTTGTTTGTGGCCCTGGCGCTGATCTTCGTGGGATTGTTTGTAACCGCGTTGAGCAAGGGCGGGTTGGAATTCGTCACCGAGCCGATCACCAAACCGCCCGGCGACGCGCCGCCGTTCATTCCGTTTTTGTTCATCACGATCGCGTGCGGCGCGGTCAGCGGGTTCCACTGCCTGGTCTCGAGCGGGACGAGCAGCAAGCAAGTGCGGCGGGAAACCGACGCCCAGTTGGTCGGCTACGGGTCGATGCTCTTGGAAAGCGGGCTCGCCGTCGTTGTCATCCTGGCGTGCACGGCGGCGATCGGAAAAGGTCTCTGGACCTATGACGACGGGGCTGCCCGGTATGTTGAACGGTTGGGTACGGATGGGAGCCCGATCGTAGGCGTGGCCGCCTGGCACGAACTGTACGGTCAACACGCCTGGAAAGACATGACCCTGGGAAACAAGGTCGGCGCTTTCGTCGAAGGCGGCGCCAACCTGTTGCACAGCCTCGGCATCCCCATCACCCTGGCGATCGGCGTCATGGCGGTCCTGATCGCGTCTTTCGCCGCCACCACGCTGGACACGGCCACCCGTTTGCAACGGTATGTGATCACGGAACTGGGCGGGGTCCTGCGACTGCCCATGTTGCGGGGCCGCTACGTGGCAACCGCGGTCGCGGTGCTCACCGGCGGCGGAATTGCACTGACCTCGGGCCCGCTGGGTCCGGGCTCGGGCGGCAAGCTGCTCTGGCCGATCTTCGGCGCGACCAACCAGTTGCTGGCGGGGCTCTCATTCCTGGTGCTCGCGTTCTACCTGCTGCGGCACAAACGCCCGGTCTGGTTCGTGATCCTGCCCATGGCGCTGATGCTCGTCGTCCCGGGCTGGGCGATGTGTTACGAGATCGTCAAGTGGTGGCAGACCGGCAAGTACTTGCTGTTCGGCCTTGGCCTGGCAGTGGAGGTCATTCAAATCTGGATCATCGTCGAGGGGATTCTGATGTGGCCCAAGGCCAAAGGCGTGCTGCCCGAGCCGCTACCACACAGGAAAATGTAGCGGCCGGGCCCCGTACCGGCCGTGGGAACGTGGGAACGTGATAAGGTGATAAGGTGATAAGGTGACAAGGTCTAGTTTCTAGCCGGAAGTTCCTGCTCTATTT
>JAGMDK010000517.1 GCA_023128695.1 Phycisphaerae bacterium | reverse complement strand
GCATAAATGCCGGGCCTAGCGCGCCACTGTAGCGTCCGGGCCCTGTACCGGACGTCGCGCAAAAGCCTCTGACCGGCAATGGCACCAGCATCATTGGCCCCTGCGAGGCAATTCCCACAAATGTGTGTAACAGCAAGGGCCAGGTGCCACTGCTCTGTGAGCAGTGCTGATCCGAGAATGGTGATCAGTTGGGATCGCACTGCTCACAGAGCAGTGGCACAAGGACAAACCAAGTAGGGTGCGCCCCTCGACGCACCATTGCATATTTATCCGTAAATGGTGCGTCCCGGACACACCCTACCGACGGCGGGTAATGAGCATATTGAATTCCCGCGACCTCAGCAGCCAGGCCGTGAACAGGAACACGCCGCTGCCGATCGCCAGCAGGCCGAGGGTTTCCACCGCACGGGAGAGTAAGGGAATAGTTACCTTCTCCGCGAGTGCTATCCAGAATGGGTGAATCACCCACAGCGCCATTGCCGCCATGCTGGCGGAGATGAGCATTTTTACTGTCGCCAATAGTGTTTCGCCGTCTAATAAGCGCCGCTCCAGCCGGCGTTGCAGGATCAGCAGGCCGACGATCACCGCGAGTGCTGACGTCGTGCAGGTGCTGATCGCGAAGGCCGCCTCGCGGATGGCGTCCATCCAGATCAGGACCAGGTTCATGGCGATATTAAGCGGCAGGAGGATCGCCGTGATTGTCACCGGCGTGCGCACGTCGCCGAGGCTGTAGAACGCCCGCAGGACGATGTGCTGGGCACAGAAAGCCCATAAGCCGAAGCCGTAGAGCGTCAGAATGCGACCCGCGCGGACGGAGTCGGCGGCCGTGAAGTCGCCCCGCTCAAACAGCAGACGCACGATCGGGACGGCGAGCATTATCATCATCGTACCCGCCAATATCCCCTCAAAAACCGCCAGCCGCAGGGATTGCCGCACCTCGGCGGTCCAAGCCGGCCAGTCCCGGCGTGTGGCCAGCCGACTGAAGGCCGGCAAGGCGGCCGTCGCGAGCGAGATCACCAGCACGCCGAGCGGAAATTGGTACAGCCGTTGGGCGTACGTCACCGCCGAGAGGGCCCCTTCTTCAAGTGGATACGTGAAGGTCCATCCGAGCAGCGTGGCGGTCGCGGCCGTACCGCTCTTGTGGGTCAGCAGAATGCAGATTTGAGCGTCGAGGAAGACGCCGAACGCGAGCACGCCTTGCCCCAGGAGAACCGGGACGACCAGCCGCAACATGCGTTTAACCGCCGGGTCGTTCAATTCCCAACGCCACCCCAGCCGGACGCCGTGGCTTCGCAGCACCGGCAGGATGTACAGGATCTGGATGATGCCGGCGATCACGACGGTGAGCGCGATGACGTACACCTGCCCGTGATCGTCTTCGGGACGGAGTGCCGGTGCGAGCCAGCCGATGCCGACGATCATGCAGATATTGAGCAGCACCGGTGCCAGGGCGGCCGGCACGAAACTGCCGACGCAATTGAGAATGCTCGAAAACAGGGCCAGCACGCAGATCGTCAGCATGAACGGCAGCATCAACGCCGTCAGCGACAGCAGCAGTCGGCGGGCCTCCATTTTCTCACCCGCCCCGGAGCTGCACAGCCAGATGACGGCGATGATCGCGGCGATCACAACGATCAGGGCCGCCAGCACCACGGTCAGCAGGGCCAGCGTCCGGGCCAGCAACCGCCAAGCTGATTCCTTCCCCTCGCTTTCGAGCATGCGTGTAAACGTCGGCACGAACGCGGCGGCCATGGCCCCCTCGCCGAACAGTCGCCGAAAGAGGTTGGGGAATTGAAAGGCGTAAACCCAGGCGTCCTGGACCCATGCGAGGCCGAAGGCGCGGGCCAGGAGAATGTCGCGCGCCAGCCCCGTGATGCGCGAGATCAGTGTGCAGACGGCGATGAGCTTGGCCGACGATACAACGCTGCGCTGCGCGGGCATGGCGGGATCATAGCCCGACCTGCGCCCGGCTGCCAACTAACCGCGCCCTGGACTAAAGTGACTGGAGTGGGAAAGGAACACTTCGCTGAACAGGGAACCTGTCTTCCGTCCCATCAACCACTCCCCCCTAACAGTCCGCCGCATAATTCATGTAGCGTCCGGGCTCCGTCCCGGACGTCGGGAGGGCGAAGCTCCCGCTGAGCCGTATGGGGAGGGCGAAGCTCCCGCTGAGCCGCATGACGCGACCGACACCTCGTCGGCCATCGACCTCGAAATCGAACTAAAGATCAAGGAAGAGCTCAAAAAGCACTTCCGCCCCGAGTTCCTCAACCGCATCGACGAAACGGTGGTCTTCCAGCGTCTGACCCGCGCCGACCTGCGCGGCATCGTCGACCGCCAGGTCCGCATCCTCCAGCAGCGCCTGGCCGGCGGCACCGGCGTCTCGCCCATGGAAGGCATGACGCTGACGCTGACGGAGCAAGCCAAGGACCAGTTCGCCGCCGACGGCTACAACCCCATCTACGGCCGTAGAATTACGGAATACGGTGTGCCACTGCTCTTGAGCAGTGTTAGAATAACTGTAAGAGTTTAGCCGTTTGCAACAAGATATCAGCAACCAGCAATCAGCATTCAGCGGTCGGTTATTACGCTGTTTAGCGAGTAAGGAATCGCGCACAAATAAAGTAAT
>JAGMDK010000516.1 GCA_023128695.1 Phycisphaerae bacterium | reverse complement strand
GGAGACAACTAGAGATTCAGTTAATACTAATAACTAACAACTGATAACTAACAACACTATGTATAAGATAGACATTTAGAGAAGGAACGATGAAGATGGGTCGTTCGTCCCTACTATCTCGGCGGTCGCTGCCTACTGAATCGCGCTGGGGGTCGCTCTGGCTGGTCGCGACACTGCTGTTCCTCGCGTCGATCCTCGTGGCACCGCGGACCAACGCCGGGAGCGAGCCGCCCGCCGCGGCGGACAGCCTGACAAACCTCGCAGCGCTCCAGGATGCGTTCCAGCAAGTAGTCGAGCGAGTATCACCGAGCGTGGTCGGCATCCGCGCCTATCGTCGCCACCTCACAACATTGTCGGGAGCCGATACGGCCGCCGGCGGCGCGGGGATCGAGCAGCGGGTGCTCGTCAACGGCAGCGGGACCATTCTGACCGAGAACGGCTTGATCCTCACTAATGAGCACGTCGTGCAATCCGCGGACGACATTGCCGTGCTGCTGCACGACGGCAGCGAGTTGCCGGCCACCGTACTGAAATCAGATCCGCGCAGCGACCTGGCGATTCTCCAGGTGGAGCGCAGCGACCTCACGCCGGTGACAATGTGCGACTGGGACACGGTGGCCCGCGGGCAATGGTCGCTCGTGCTCGGCAACCCGTTCGGCCTCGGCGGCGACGGACAACTGAGCGTGGCCGTGGGCGTCGTCTCAAACCTCGGGCGGCAACTGCCCGGCCTGGGCGAGGTCGACGACCGCTTCTACAACGACATGATCCAAACCACCGCCCCGATCAGCCCCGGCCATTCCGGCGGCCCCCTCTTCAACGTGCGGGGCGAATTGATCGGCGTCGTGACGGCGATGCACACCCGGGCCCCGGCCGACGAGGGGATCGGCTTCGCCATCCCGATGACTCCCGCCAAACGCCGCGTGATCGACTTGCTCTGCCGGGGCCGAACGATCGAGTACGGCTACCTGGGCCTGACGGTGCGGGTGCCCGAGCCGGAAGAGCGAGAAGTTCTGGGATTGGAAGGCCGGCAGGGGGTCGTGGTGCAGAGGATCGAGCCCGCGGGACCGGCCGCCAAGGCGGGTATCCGGGTCGGGGACGTTCTTCTCGCGTATGCTCAACGGCCGGTGAGCGGGCCGGCCCAACTGGCTGAGCTGGTGGGGCAGACGCCCGCCGGCACCTGGGTTCGCCTCGATTTGTTGCGGAACAGACGCCCCTTGTCAGAGAGCGTGACGATAGCACGGCGTGACGTGAGCCGCGTGAGTTGGATGCGTGACCGGGCCGTCCTCTGGCGCGGCATGCGCGTAACCGATTTGACCGACGACGTTCGGCGAATCATGGGCGGGGATGCCGCGCTGAGAGGGGTACTCGTGATCGACGTGCTGCCGGACACTCCGGCCGAGCGGGCGGACGTTCAGATCGGCAATCTGATCGAAGGTATTGCCGGCGAGCCCATTCAGGACACGGCCGAGTTCCGGGCGCGTACGCGTGCCGCGTCGGGACCGCTGGAGATGTCCATCCGCAACCGCGGCACGCGAACCGTCACGCCGTAACACTCCGCCGCAACAGTCCGTGCCGGCCTGGAAATGTAGCGGCCGGGCTCTGTCCCGGCCGTAGAATGCGGGGGAAACGCTCTTCCACAACGACGTCCGGGACGGAGCCCGGACGCTACATTTTGTCCGGGACGGAGCCCGGACGCTACATGACTTTTGCGGCGGACTGATACGGATCGACGAACGTCAGGTTAAATCCATTCGCCTTCTGCAACGATGCACTCTGATAATACTCATTCTATCTTCGTGCTCTTCGTGTCCTTCG
>JAGMDK010000515.1 GCA_023128695.1 Phycisphaerae bacterium | reverse complement strand
CGTCGCGCGAAAGCCTCTGACCGGAAATGGCACCAGCATCATTGGCCCCTGCGAGGCGATTCCCACAAATGTGGGTAACAGTTCTCCGGCTTATTCCTCGACGCGGCCGGCTCGGAAGCAGTACACTATGCGGCGTGTCAATCGGGATTAGGAAACGAGAGAATTGATCATGCCTGAACAGAAGCCAATTACCATGGGAACTTTTTGCTGGACCGAGCTCGCTACGCGCGACGTGGAGAAAGCGAAACAGTTTTACACCGACCTGATCGGCTGGAAAATGGTCGATCAAAACATCAGCGGCATGAACTACACCATGCTCTATCCACCGGGTGCCGAGGAACCCATCGGCGGAATGATGCAGATGGAGGGCGACCAATGGGAGGGTGTTCCGCCGCACTGGATGCCGTACATCCTCGTCGAGAGCGTGGACGAGGGCGCGAAGCAGTGCACGGCACTCGGTGGGAAGATCATGCTGCCGCCGACGGACATCCCGAACATCGGCCGTTTCTGCATCATCGAGGACCCCACGGGCGCGAAGATCTCGTTGTTCCAAGGACACGGCTAGCGAACTCGCACCGGGCTTGACGGCAGCTCTTCATTAGGGTGGCCCATCGCTTTAGGGTGTGTCGCGGGCGGTGTCGGGGGGCTGGTCGCCGGCTTTGCGGGTGTCAATCCGCTTTCTCATTTCAGCGATTCTTGCCGGGGCCTGGGGCACGTGTCCCCACGTCGCGTACATATCAGGCTCCGAGTGAGCCGCGGTGGCGATCGATTTCGGCGAGGAGGGCTGTAGCAGCCCGGTGACCGCCGAGCAGTGGGTGGTGAACGGGAATGTCTCGATCGTCGCCCGGCCGACGCTCGAGGCTGATATTGACTTCGAGGACCTGAGTATTGCTGAGCAGGCGGTCGTGGGCGGGATGCACGTCGTTTTCGAGGACCTTCCGGACGGAATCCGGCTGGTCGGCACGAGCAACATTGACACCGCGGGAGTCGGCACGACGCAAGGGAACATTTCACTGGATATCAGTGAAGGCGGCGTGCTGCTGTTTACATCCGCCGACCTGCTCGTTGATGACGGCACGGTGCTGGTGTCGCTCGCCGGCGGCGAGCCGTTCGAGCACCAAGTTCCCGGGATCGCGCCGTAGCAGGCGGAAAAGGGCTGGTTTACGAGTCCGTGCCGTCCGTGCCGAGCCATTCGGCGAGGCGTTCGACGCCGCGGATGACGCGCTCGCACCACTGCCGGGTGAAGTCGGCGGGGAGGTCGTCGTGCACTGGGACGTTCTCGCTGGCGGCCAGGGCGCGGGCCCCGTCGAAATCGACGTATGCCAGCCGGGCGGTAAGGTCGGTTCGCGAGCGGGCGAAGGCGCCGCCGGGCAGGATCGCGACGTTGACTTCGTCGAGCAGACGGTTGCACAGGGCGGGTCCGCTCGCGAGGCCGCGTTGGGCGAGCTGCTCGCGCAGGGGGGAGAAATCGAGGAACAGGTAGAACGCCCCCACGGGCGTGTGTACCTGCACGCCGGCTTGCCGCAGGATCTGTGCACATTGGCGGCCCAGCGCGGCCAGGATTCGGCGCGCGTGCCAGAGGTAGCGTTCAATGTCGACGCCGCCACGAAAGGCCCGCACGGCGGCGTATTGGATCGGGGCGCAGACGGAGGTGTAGGTCTCGCTGGCCACCGCGGCGAGGGCGTCGAGCAGCCAATAGAGGTTCGGCGGGAAACAGAACGTGCCCAGCCGCCAACCGCCGGCCCCGCACCACTTGGAGAGCCCCGAGCTGACGATCGTGCCTTCGGGATAGAACCGCGCGATCGAGGTGTGTCCGCCGGTGTGGTGCAACTCGGCGTAAATCTCGTCTGAAAGGATGATGGTCTGGAAGCGGCGGGCCACCTCGGCGATTTCCTTCAGTTCGTCTACCGAGTACGTCAGTCCGGTCGGGTTGGACGGGTAATTGAGCACCAGCAACCGCGGGCGCAGATCGTCCTGGACAATCTCGAATGACCGCAACAGTTGTTCGGCAGTTACCTTCCAGCCCTGTTCGTAGGTGGTGTAAATGCGGCTCAGCTTGCGGCCGATGATGCGGGCCTGGGGCATGTAGGAGACCCAGCAGGGCGAGGTGACGATGATCTCGCCGTAGTAGGCCACTTGGACGAGGAACATGAGTTCCTTGGAGCCGGGGCCGATGATGACGCCGTCGGGGTGGGCCTCGATATGATCGTGCTGGTGGTGGAACTCGGCCACGGCCCCGCGCAGCTCGCGGAGGCCCTTGACGGGGAGATAGTCCTTCTCCGGGGCGGCGAGCCGGAGGGCCTCGACCACGGAGTCGGGCACGGGAAAGGGCGACTGCCCAAGACCCATGTTGTAGATCGAATGACCCTGGCGGCGCAGCTCGCGACACCGTTCGTTGATGGCGAGCGTCGCCGAGGGACCCATCCCGCGGACGTTCAGGTTCAGGCTGACCGGTTTTGTTGCGTTCATGATTGTTTATCCGTAGCAAACGGAAATTTTCATAGTACCACAAAAACGTGGGCCACCCTCGCCTCCAATCAGTCCCCCGCCCCGTTCGCCGGACCTACGGGCCGGCGAAACGGGACGGGGCACCCGCGGGAGGGCGAGGCTCCTGCCGAGCCGGGGACGCCGCGGCTCAGAGTGGGAGGGCG
>JAGMDK010000514.1 GCA_023128695.1 Phycisphaerae bacterium | reverse complement strand
GACGACAACGGCAACGGCATCCCCGACGAATGCGAGGAGTCAATCCCCACCGTCTCCGAATGGGGCCTGATCGTCATGACGCTGCTGTTGTTGACGGCGGGGACGGTTGTGTTTGGCCGGCAGCGTCGGCCTGCGGCGGCGTGAGCCTGGGATTGGTGCGTCCCGGACGCACCTTCTCTTGCTGAAACTGTTCTAGTCCGCCGGTTCGCTGAGCTTCACGAGGCTCACGAATGCCAGGGTCTCTTCGCTGCCCGTCGTCGAGGCTCCGTCAATGCTCAGCAAGTCTTGTTGGTTGGGCTCTACCCGCCGACTAGTTGATTATGCTGTTATACACTCACGACTTTTCGTGTTTTTTTACGGTCTTTTTTTTTAGCCGGGTGGCGTTTTTTTGTGGGATCGTTGAGTGAGATTTCTTGTTTCGGCTCCCAGCGGCGGCGCCGGCGGGTTTGCAGGTCGGCTAGTTTTCCGCCGCCGTCGACGTGTGCAAGTAACTCCGCGAGGCGCTCGCCGAGGCGATCGGTGGCGACGCATTCGTCCACGAAGCCGCGCCGCAGTAGCCAGGTTTCGTGCTGGAAGTCCTCCGCCACCTTGCGTTCCTGGAACTGCTCGACCACGCGTTTGCCGGAAAAGCCGATGTTGGCCGAGCCCTGGACGACGATCATGTAGTCGCCGCGCAGGCCGTAGCTGATCGCCGTGCCGCCCAGGGTGGGGTCGGCGATGATCGAGATGTGCGGCACGCCGGCCTCCTCCAGCTCGTTGAGCGAGTGCTGGACCTTGGGAATGTTGCGGTGCATCGACGGCGTGCCTTCCTGCATCCGCGCCCCGCCGCCCATCGCCAGCGAAACCAGCGGCGTACGGGTCTCAAACGCCTGCCGAGCGGCGTAGCGGAACTTCTCGGCGATCTCGTCGCACAGGCTGCTGCCGACCAGGCCGAAGTTGTTGAGCGCCAGTACCGCCGGGCGACCGCCTATGGTGGCCGTCCCGGTGATCAACCCGGATTGCAGTCCGGTTCTTTCAATCCCGCGTGCCAAGGCCTCCTCGTACTGTGGAAAGTGGAGCTGATCCACCGAGCAATATGCAACGGTCTCCTCGAATTCACGGAACGAGCCCTCATCCGTCAGCCGGCGGATGGCGTCAACGGGGTGCAGCCGACGATAAGGAGTCGCGCCGCCGTTGGGGTGGAGCGAGGCGGCGCCGGCCATATTGCCATAGCGGCGCGCAAGGGCGAACTCCCGCAGTTGGGCCCATTGTATTTTGCTTAGCGAGGACGCGTTGCTGTCGAGCACTTGGCTCAAATATCGCGCATCCCGCCGTTCGAGGGCATAGATGATCCGGGCGACCCGCAGCCGGCCTTCCACTTGGGCGAGCAAGGCGGCCTCAGCGACCGTCTGGCGGTGCCCAGGGACATCCTTGCCGGCTTCCAGCGCGAGATAGCCCGCGAGCAACTCCTGCAAGTTCGCGAACGCCTGGTCTTGCTCGGCGGCCCGCAGGGCCAATACCTCGGGGCTCCGCTTTTCGCCGGACTTGCCCCACGCTCCCATCGCGCGGAATTTCGTCCGCCGGGCGTGCTCTGCCGCCTCGCCGCGCAAATCCAGGAGCTGGGCCAGATTCCGCGAGACGGCCTCCCGGCCTGCCGCCAGGAGTTCTTGCGGATAGCGGTGCCCGGGGTGCAGGCCTTCTTCGACCACGTCGTCCACGGTCTCCTGCCGGATGGCGTCCGCCGAGGTCAGGCACAGGCCCTCCGCGGCCATACGGATCGACTCCAGACTGCGATTGCGAAACAGGATCGACGCGCAGCCGCCGGGGCTGATCACCATGTACGTCGCGTACTGGTTCATGATCGTGCGGTTCGTCGGCGTAATCGCAATCGCTCCGCCGCTAGCGCCCAGGCTGATGATATATGACAGGTTGGGCGTCCTGAGCGAGGTGGTCTTGTGGATGACTTCATTGATCGCGAAGGCCTGACCTTCCTCCTCCGAATACTCCGACGGGTCGGCCCCCGGTGTGTCCACAAAAACCACCACCGGCCAGCCCCGCCGCTCGGCGAGGTCCATGAAGTGTACGGCCTTGCGAAAGCCGTCCGGGAATCCCATCCCCTGGTTCCAGCGCTGGTACTCGGAGGTCGGCAGGCGCAGCAGCTCCTCGCGTTGTGACGAAGGACCGGTTTGTTGTCCGATAACGATAACATCGATCACACGGCCTTCGATTTTCAGCTTGGCTTCGCCGGCCACCATCAGATGGTCGCCGCGCACGTCTGGATTGTAGAAGAGGCGTACGTCGTGAAAGATATGCCGGATGTAGTCGAGCGCCTTGGGGCGGAAGGGGTGTCCCGAGAGGAGGAACATGTCGTAAGCGCTGAGATTCGGATAGACCTCACGCTCGCGGGCTTCCAACCGAGCCCGCGTCTCGGCGTAGGCCGGACCATGCTCGGGCAAGGCCGCTAATTGCTCCTCGAGGGCGCTGATCTCGGTTTCAAACGGCAAGATGAATGGCACGGCTGCTTCTCGCGTACCCGCGTCCTGATGGGGTCCCAGTCCCCTGGCCGCAGTTGACTCGGATCCGACTCGGTCGATTAGCCGCGCTCTGGGCACGGTCCAACCGCCAAGTCTCTCACACATACTGTTACAGCATAATCAGTATACCTCAAACCGGGGAAGCACCGCCAGTAATCATGCTCAGACCCAGCGATTCCGTAGTGTAACGAATGTTGGGGAAACTCTTGGGGCGGGATTTTTGAAAGGATAGGCTCACGACCTTTCGCAGACCAAGTGAAAGGAAGGTGAGCCTATGCCGGATACCGAACTGACGGTATCGCATCCGATTGTGATCACGGTACCTGTGGAAGGTTTGGATTTCAACGGGGTGGTCGCGGCGATCAGCCGAGCCGCGGCCCAGGCCCGCGGCGAATTGCTGGGCCGCGCATTGCGGGCGGTCGAACGGCAGGCCCAGGGCC
>JAGMDK010000513.1 GCA_023128695.1 Phycisphaerae bacterium | reverse complement strand
GCCAGTCGATTTTGTCGGCCAAGCGTACGAGCGGATGTTCGGGATTGAGCATTTGACTGAAGTGAGCTTGGAACAGTTCGAACGCGGTGGGGTCTTGGGTTTTTGGCTTCATGAATCCGTTCTGAATTGCAAGGTTTTGGATGATCGTCCGTGCTTACCTTGCAATTCTCCGCACGCCCCAATCGCCGTTCAACCCGCTCAGAAAAGAACTTACGAGAATCCGCAGGGACGACAATGTAGCGTCCGGGCTCTGTCCCGGACGTAGGAAACGGGAAAACGCTCTTCTGCGACGACGGCCGGGACGGAGCCCGGACGCTTACATGACTCTTGCGGCGGACTGCCAGGCAGCGGGGCGGGGCCCAGCCAGGGCCGCCCCCGGCGGACCTTCCGGCTCCGGGGGCGGCTTCCGGCACGCAGGGGCCAATCGTTGCGCCAAACTCAATTGCCTGAGGAGTACGGATCGCAGTTCCTATACCAAATGTTGTGGTAATAGTACTTGCCCCAGGGCTGATCGGGAGGCTCCGGAGGAATCCACTCCGGATTGAGCGAATGCCAGCCGGGGCCGCATTGGACGCGGGTATCCACGTATGTGTTTGTGGCGTGCCCGTCCAGGAAACATATGCTGTGCCTGGAGAACATGCGGTGGTTGCCCGGGACTTGGATCATCGCGCCGAGGGCCCAGTCCATCGGGTCCTCCCAGAACATCACGTACGTCGAGGAGTGCTTGAGCAAGGCGTCCCGAATGGCGTCGCGCACCATGATGGACCATCCGTTCTGGTTCCCCCACAGCCAAGTGGTCATCTGAGATGGGCTCAGACCGTTCTTGAGCACATCCATATTGTCGTCGGGGCTCTTGCCGCCCCTGAGGAACGCTGCCAAGTTGAAGTGGTAGCTGGTGCCGATGTCGTCGTAGGCGCTGATGCAATCACCCTGCTCCTCGAAGTTGTCCCAATCACGCTGGTACGAATGCCGGTCGGACGGACACTTCAGGATCGGGATCTCGGTGCGCCTGACAATGTTGTCACTGGCGTCCACTATGTCCGGGTCCGGCGTGCTTCCCAAAAGGTAGCAATTCAAGGGTCGGTCCTGCACCGGATGGTGACACCAGGGCTCGGCCTCCCAGTAGTCATGGTTTGTCTTACCGCCGTAGGACCAACTGCAAACCCCGCCGTCTTTGGCCTGGAAAGGGAAGCTGTCGTTGTAATCATGGAAGTACATGGTGGTAGCCTGTATTGTCGAGCGCTCGTTCGCGATACACTGGGCGGTCTTGGCCTGCTCTTTAGCCCGGCTGAGGGTCGGCAGCAGGATGGAAATCAACAGGGCGATGATCGCCACCACGACCAACAGCTCGATCAACGTGAAACCGCCTCGGTTCCTGACTAATGTGGTCTTCATCTCTTGTCTCCTTAAGCTAATGTCTACTGTATTACAAGCACAATATACGACGCACATACAAGTACAGTATTCGTCCTTACCATGTTTCAGAGTCAAGTGTCAATTAGAATAACTCGTTCTGATTCTAATTGTTGACTCTCGTCACCGCACACGTCTATAGACTCCATGGATGTCCTTAAAAACAAGAACGGCTCCGCGGAAGCGCTTACGGCCGTGTTCTTGACGGCGGATACGCTCCCGGCACCGGTTATAGCATGTAATGCAATAACCACATGCTCATTGCCGACCGCGCTCCGGAAGAGTAGACTATCCCTGTCTACCCGTGGTCAGGGACCACTGGTATCGCGGACCGGGTCTGGAACGGCGCCGGTCAATCTCATGGGTTTCCCCTCCCCCAAAGGCGTCGGCCTCAAAGACAGCGTTGCGCGCCGCCGCGACGATCCAGGCCGTCATGCCTTCCGGACTTGGCTGCTAGCCATGCCTCTATATAACAAAGCGTAGTCTGCGGCTGACGGTCACGCCGCGGGCAGGCTTTTTCTTAAGCATTCAGCGGTCAGCAATCAGCATTCAGCCGTGAGTCGAGTACTGGTGACCGAATGTCGTAAATAACGTGTTATTGAGAGCAGCGCGAGAACATTACCGAGACTAGGGACCTGCCCACCGAACAGCGCGAATGGCTGACCGCTGAAAGCTGATTGCTGAATGCTTACCGAAAAAGAGCGGCGGCCTCCCTGCCGCCGCTCTGACGCCGTGGCGCCCTCGCAAGAAGTCAATCGTTGTCGCCGCAGGCCAGACGCTGCTCGAGCTCGTCGAGCAAGTCCTGGGCCGCGACCTCGCGGAGCCCGGACGGGGTCTTCCAGGCGAGCGTCCCCCGCCGATCCAGCGCTTCCTGGACCCGCCGCGCGGCCATGATTACCGTCGAGTGCTGTTTGTTGCCCATCAGCCGGCCGATTTCGGGGAAGCTCAAGCGGGTATGCTTGCGGATGAGAAACATGGCCACCGAGCGCGCCTGGGTCACGCTGCGGTCACGCGAGTTGGAGCGCAACGCTTCAGCGGTAACCCCGAAGTGGGCGGCGACCATGCGGGCGATTTCCGCCGCCTCCGGCGGACGCGCCGCCGTCACGTAGTCTTCCACTGTTCGGCGGGCCAAATCGAGCCCGAGGGGCTCCTTGGTCAGAGACGCGAACGCGGCCAGCTTGTACAGGGCCCCCTCGAGTTCGCGTACGTTGCGAGTAATGCGTTGCGCGAGGAAATCCAAAATATCTTCGGGCAATTCGCAGAGCATAGCGGCGGCCCGCCGGCGCAGAATCTCGCGCCGGGTGGCAAAATCGGGTCGATTGACCTCGACCACCATCGCGGCGATGAGGCGGTTAATCAGGGGTTCAGAGAGCGTGGCGATGCCGCGCGGATGCCGGTCGGAAGACAGGACCACCGCCTTCCCCGAGGCGTCGATCGCGTTGAACGTGTGCAGGAACTCTTCCTGGGTGGCCTTCTTGTTCGCCAGAAAATGGATATCGTCGATTACCAGCAGATCAACATTGCGAAAGCGGCCGCGAAACAGGTCGATGCGGCCAGACTTGACGGCGTAGACAAACTCATTGGTGAACTCTTCGCCCGAGAGGTAGCGCCACTCGAGGTCGGGTCGCGCGCGGCTGACGCCGTTGCAAATCCCATGGAGCAGGTGCGTCTTGCCGAGCCCGCAACCGCCGTGCAGGACCAGGTGTTTGAAGGCCTCGCCGGGGGCGCGGACAACCGCGGAGACGACCGAGTAAGCCAACTCGTTCGAGGGGCCGACGACGAAGGATTCGAGTTCGCCGCGCAAGGTGGGGCTGGGTTCCTTCTGTCTCGGCCGGCCGACGTGAAGATGGGGGCTTGCCGGCGGCGGAACGGAGCTAGGCGGCTCGGTCCCGCGTGTGCGGGAGCGCTCCTCGCTGACGTGTACGGCGATACGCGGCTCGGTGCCGACGACTTCGCGCGTGGCTTCGATCAAGTGGGGCATGTAATTCGTACTGATCCAGTTGCCGACGAACTCGTTGGGCACCGTGACAGCGAGGTTTCCCCCATCGAGCTGGAAGTCGGTCGAACCGCCAAACCAGGTGCGGTATCGATTGGCCCCGATCCGGTCGGCCACTTTCTCGCGAATTGCGCAGAGTTTCTCCGTAACCGGTGATTCCACAGTTTTCCTCAGAACCCTACGATCCAGTATGATGTCGAGCTAACTATGACAAACGGCTGAGGAGGATAACCGGTACTGAACTCCCTCTTATCCTCAAGCGACCGGAATCATAACGCGCGGCGCGGCGTGACGCAATGGAGAACCGGGGACAAAACTTGTGACATTCGCGCAAGCCTCGCAGCCACAGACACTGATGCACTGAAAAAAAATCCGATTTCACAGGTTTTCCACAAGATTTACCCCGCGCCTTCTCCGGTTTTTCACAGCTCGGACTGCCAGCTCCAGCGATACAGATACGCGTCGCGCTTGGACACCGGCGTGAACGCGAAACGGTTGTATAGCCGCTTGGCCGGGTCATTGCGCTCATCCACCACCACCGTAAGCCGCGGGACGCCAACGTGCCGACACTGCTCGAGCGCCCGCAGCAGCAGCAGGGTACCCACCCCCTGTCGGCGATAGGCCGGGACGACTCCCATGTATACTATTTCCAGCAGGTCTCCTTCCGCCAAGCGTGAGAGTAACAGGCAGCCCGCGGACCGCCCCGCGACCCGGGCCAGTTCCCACAACCGCGGGTCAAAGTGCCCACTCGCCTGATGGGAGGCCAGGATATCGTCGATCGGGCGCAAGCCGGCCAATTCGGGACAATCACGACTCTCATGGTAGGTCGCCAAAACAACCTCGGCAAATTTTGCGCGGCTCCCCGCTCCGTAGCTGATCCACTCGGCCTCGTGAGCCGCGGGGGGATCAACCCGGGGATAGCTTGCGCCCCGCTCCAGGTAGATCAGCGGCGCCAAGGGCCGAAATCCAGCCTGCTCCAACAGCTCGCATTTCGCGGCGGCTTCCGGCTCCAAAAGCGCTTGGGCGTAATGCAGGCGGCGGTGACGCAACTCGGCGAGACCCGCCACGGTGATAGCCAACTGATCGGCGGGGTCAATCCCGCCCACCCCCGGGGCCGGAATCATCACGATGGCCGTCGCCCCCGGCAGGAGCACGGCGAAAAAAAGACCGCTCGGCGCCGCGGCACTGCCACTTCGCAGCCCCTGCCACTCTAATGTGCCCGCCGCAAGATAATCGTAGAAGCTCTTCAGCGGTCGCCCCCGGGCCGGTTTGTCGCCGCCCGAGGTGGCGAGCAGGTGCGGCAGGACCTGGTCCAGGTCCGACGCTCTGAGAGGCTCGAACTCACTCATCAACATAAGTCCGTCTGGCAATGGGTGTTGGGGTTGGCTGTTCGCCACGCGACGAATACAATCCCTGGTACCCAAGTGCCCAAGCCGAAGACTTTAGCCTGGGAGACCCGCACAATGCAATTCGCACAAACCGGATGGGCCGGCACCCGCCTCGGACTGATCCTATTGGGGCTCCAGTTGCTGACCGGCTGCAACCCAGGCGTTCGTTGGGAACTGGGTCGCTTTCAGGACATCCACTCGCGCAGCCGCGCCGCCAACAAGCCCACCTTCGTCTATTTTCGCAACTGGTACCTGGTGGAGTGCACGAACTTCGAGGAGCACGTGCTCAAAGACCCGGAGGTGCTGGCCGAGACGCAGAACATGGTGTGTGTCCCCCTCGATTATGACTGGGACCGGACGCTGGCCGAACAGTGGAAGCTCACAACCGTGCCGGCGTATGTGATCGTGGCTCCGGACGGCACCGTGCTGGCCCGAGGCCAGGCTCCAATTACGCGGGAGGAGCTGCTCGCGGAAATGCGTCAGGCCAATGAGATATTTGCCCCCCCGGCCGCCCCTTCCACTACAACCCCGGCCTCACCGCCGTGATCTCGGACGCTACACTAGTGCTCTGTCAAGCATCGCTTGATGGGTGGCACGGCTGTGTCAGCCGTGTACAAGCCGCAGGTATTCACGGCCGACACGGCCGTGCCACCCATGGTATTCACGGCCGACACGGCCGTGCCACCCATCAACGCAACATTGACAGAACACTAGGACGTCCGGGACGGAGCCCGGACGCTACACGTCTTTTGCGGCGGACTGTTATGGCCCTCACGGCGACGGTGCTGCTGCTGACTGCTTGCGACGAGGTGGCTGACCACGGGGCAGCGGGGTTGCAATTCGTCTTCGGCACGACGGGCATGGGAGCGGGCGAGTTCAGCTATCCCCGGGCCATCGCCGAAGCTCCTGATGGGCGGCTCTACATCGTGGACAAAGCGGCTCGCATCCAGTGCTACTCACCCGCGGGCGAGTTTCTCTTCGACTGGCGGATGCCCGAGTCGTCCGCGGGCAAGCCGACCGGGCTCGGGATCGGTCCCGACGGGAAGGTCTACGCCGCCGACACGCACTACTCCCGCGTCATGATTTTCGAGCCGGACGGGACCCCGGCCGGTCAGTTCGGCTCGAACGGCGAGGGCCCCGGGCAGTTCATCATGCCCACCGACGTCGCCGTGAATGCGGCGGGCGAAATCTACGTCTCCGAGTACGGCGGAAACGATCGCGTCAGCAAGTTCTCTCCCGATCGGCAGTACCTATTCAGCTTTGGCGATCGCAGCGCGGGCCCCGCGCAACTCCAGCGGCCGCAGGCCCTGCTGTTGGACGATGACGGCAGCCTGTGGGTAGCCGACGCGTGCAACCACCGCATCTGCCATTTCAGCTCCGACGGGGAGCTGCTCAGCACATTCGGACACCGCGGCACCGGGCCGGGCGAATTGCGTTTTCCCTACGGCCTCGATTGGCTGCCCGACGGCTCATTCATAGTGGCTGAGTACGGCAACAATCGCCTGCAACGTTTCGCTGCCGCGGGGCACTCGCTGGGAACCTGGGGCGCCGCCGGCCGCAAAGCAGGGCAATTGGCCTATCCCTGGGCGGTCGTCAGCGACCCTGACGGCCTGATGTACGTGCTCGATTCGGGCAATAATCGAGTTCAAGTGGTAGAGGGATTGGAATCACGTACGTGGCAGCGACCGTAAAACCGTAGTAGTATAGTACATACTACTGAGTATCTGACAATGCCTCTCGCGACGAGCCGCGGGTGGGCGTCAGGAAAGTGG
>JAGMDK010000512.1 GCA_023128695.1 Phycisphaerae bacterium | reverse complement strand
CAGCAGAGCCCTATCCTCTCGGCCGGTATGGTCCATTGTCCATTGAGAACCGACCAGGTCAACCATCTTCAGCCTCCGACTTGTCCTGGACACCCCCCTCCAGCTCACGATCAAGTCGCAGGCACTTCCGATCCAACCGCGCCTGAATGTCCTCATCGGTGCTCACGTCCAGAACGGCCGGGATCAAATGGGTGTCGGCGGTCCGTTTCCCACGCGAGGGTGATCTTTCCGGGCGGAGCAGAGCCCGCCGAAGGTCCCATGAACGGGGAATAGACCTCGCGAACCACTCCGAGTACCGCCTCAGCCTCGAACGGCGGGCAATTGCGGCCTTCCTGAATCGCGGTTTTGAATTGGGCATCGAGCGTCTTGCTCTCGAGCCGTTGAAGTTCATCCTTCTTGGGATTCCGAATCGCCCTCGCTCAACTCCTCTGTCCAGGCTTACCTGACAGCAGGGTCCGTGAGCGGTGGGACATATGTCAAGACTGTACAACCTGGGCCACCCCGCCGAACGTGTTACGCACACACGCCCCCGAGCTTTGCTATATCATGTCCGCCAACGAATCGGCCGACGGTCTGACGCGAGGACGCGAATCGTGACATCCGAATTAATCGGGAGCTTACCAGCGAAGATCGAGCATATCGAGAATATGGAACTGGAGTGGTACCTGAGCGCTGCCTGGCTCCTGCCGGCGGCGGCGTTCGTATTATTGGCGGTCGGTCGGCGACACCTCCCCATAGGAGTCTGTGAGGGGCTTTTCGTGACCGCCCTGAGCGGGCTCCTGATCAACAACTTCACTGCTCTGAGCGAATCGTCGGAATGGACCTTTTGGTTGGCGGCGAGCCTCGTGGCCCTGACCTTCTTCTGGTGGCTCGTGGTCGTCTGGATCGAACGCGAAGCGGAACCGCCGGCGACGAATGGCACGGTCGAGCGGCAAGCCGTGCGGAGAGGTATCGCGCTCCACGCGGTGACCGGGGCGGGATTGTTGGGCACGGCGGCCGTCTGGCACGTGTGCGGTACTGCCGCCGTCCCAACCCTCGGTTTGCTTCTGTTGCTGGGGCTGCTGCTTACCGTGGCGGCGGGGCTCTATTTCCGGCAGCACAGCGCACTGAGTCGCTCTGCCGTCATTGCGTTGCTGTTGGTCACGCTGCTTGGCCTGACAATTCGCTTGGAAACTCCGGCAGCGCGGCGACTGACAATATCGCTTTTCCTGCTGGCAGGCGCGGCGGCGACGTTGATAACGGTGCTCGCAGCGGTCCTCGCGGATTGGCGGCGGCGCGTGCGGATCTGGAAAACCGACCCGGACCGGTTGACCAACCCCCTGCCGACACGTCGCCGACTGTACGGCCTGATCGCGGCGGCGTGCGTGCTCGTGGGCATCGGCGGCGTGCTGCTGGCCGACGCTTGGCCGACGCCATTAGCCACTGTGCTGGCGGCCTACGCTTGTCTGACGGTCGGGCACTGTCGGCGATCGAACACGCTCGGGGAATTGGGGCTGGCTCTCGTGGGCGGGAGCATCATCGCCGCGGCGCTGGCCTGGCTGCCTGCGTCGCCGGCGAACGGCCTGCTCGGCACGGCCCTGGCCGGGGTGTTCCTGCTCTGGCTGGCACGCTTTTGGCACCAGCAGCTCAATGACGGCCGGCCCTGGACGACGACCGGACGCTTGATTCCAGCCGCTCGACACCTCAGTTATGCGGCGGCCGGCGGCCAATGCGTCCTGGCGGCATTCTGGGCGCTGGCCCCGGTCGAGCCGCCCATGCACGGCGGGTGGCAGGCGATCGTCGCCGCCCTGCTCATGCTATTGCACTGGTCGCTGCTCGTGCGTGAGGCGAGGGTGCGGCGATCGAGCACCGCGGCATCGCTGGCGTGTTTCGTATTGCTCGCGGCACTCGTCCCGGTTTACGCAATCACGGCGGGCGGGCTGACATTTCTGACCCCGGGGTTGCTGGCGGCGGTCGCCGGCCTCGCGTTAGTCTTCCGCGTGGGCCGGGCCACGAAGGTGGACGAGACGACCTGGGTCTACAACGCCTACCTCGGCGGAGTCATCCCACTGGCGGCGGTGTACGAGATGACCTCGCGGGGCAATTGGATGGCTCATTGGCCGGCAGCGATCGCTGCTGGACTGTGCCTAGCTTTGGTCGTGGCGTTACGGTGGCGCATCACGCAACCCCGCGGGAAAGGGCCGTGACTAATTTCTTTCTACGGCGGGGGCCCAGCAGTCCGCCGCAAAAGTCGGCTTCGGCCGAAAATGTAGCGTCCGGGCTCTGTCCCGGACGTAGAATACGGAGAAAACCTCTCCCGCCACGACGTCCGGGACAGAGCCCGGACGCTACACGACTTTTGCGGCGGACTATTAGCGGTTGTGTGAGATCCCCAAGCCCGGTCTACAGAGCGTCCGGAGCGCAAGTGAAACATGGTTAGGATAACCGAAGGACATGAGAAACTGCGAACCCTGGCTACCGTCGCCCTCGTTTTGGACGTGCTCGCGGCCTTGGGCGTCTTCGGCTACGGGATCTACGCGCTGGCTACCGGCAACACGGGTATCGGTCTGGGGTGTTGGGCCGCGGCCGTGGCCGCGGTGCTCTTCGGGCTGTTCCTGTATTGCCAGGTGTTGCTGCTCAACAAGTTCGTCAGCTACTCGTATCGCTCGTACGAAACCCTGCTCGCGGCAGCCGAACTCCAACGGCGACAAGAGGAGCATACCCGCGTGATCGCGGAGAACAGCAACCTCTCTGAGTGGGCCAAGCGCATCGTCTATCGCAAGAAGGATTTCGACTTCCTCCGCGATACCATCCACGGGGCCATCGTCCGCCAGGACTGGGAGTCCGTCGAGCATCTGATCCGTGACGTGGACACCGAGTTCGGCTACCACGACGAAGCGGCGCGGTTCCGCGAGCAACTGGAGCAAGCCCGCAAGGCCACCAGCGCGGAGCGCATCACCGCCGTCCTGGCGCGGTTCGACAAGCTGTGCGACGCGAAGAAATGGGACCAGGCCCGCGAGGATTGCGAGCGGCTCCATATGCTGTTCCCCGACGATGAGCGGATTGCCGCGCTGCCCCAGGAGATTGAGCGCCGCCGCCAGGAAGTCAAGAAGCAATTGCTCAAGGAGTATGACCAGGCGGTTCGCGACCAGGACGTGGACCGCGCCCATCGGCTGCTGTTCGCCCTCGACCAGTACATCGAACCCAAGGAGGCCGAAGCCCTGAAAGAGTCGGCTCGCGGCGTGTTTCGGGCCCGGCTCGAACAGGTCAAGACCCGCTTCAGCATCGCGGTTTCATACAAGCAGTTCAACAACGCGATCGCGGCCGGCGAACAAGTGATGCGCGAGTTCCCCAACAGCGGGTACGCCCAGGAGATTGCCAAGCTGATGCCCGTCTTGCGAGAACGCGCCAAAAGTCAGAAAGCCCATGCCACCCCCGTGACACGTTCAGGAACCGCTTAATAGTCATTAGTTATTGGTTGTTAGTTGTTAGTTTTCGGTGCTTTGTGACGCAACTTCAGAACGGGAGTTCCTCCGAAGCTTATCCCTTTGGTTTGTAGGTGGCGTGTTGAACAGCAAATCTGCGTTGGCGCAACGTTCGAGTAACCAGCGACTAAGAATACTAAAAACTAACAACTAAAAACTAACAACTATTTGAGAGAAGGACTTCAAGATGGAAGCCGCCTCTCTGCTTGCTCGGCTCATTGCGCGAGAAGATCTGGCCGCGGACGAGACGCGCCGCCTATTCGACGCGCTGATGGACAATCAGCTCGAACAGCCGCTGATGGCCGCCATCCTGACGGCCCTGGCCGCCAAAGGCGAGACGGTCGACGAAATCGTCGGTGCCGCCGAGGCCATGCGCAATCATGTCGTGCCCGTACGGGTTCCGGCGGGCGGGAACGTGATCGACACCTGCGGGACGGGCGGGGACGGCAAGCCGGTCTTCAACGTTTCCTCGACTGTGGCAATCGTTGCCGCCGCGGCCGGGGCCACGGTCGCCAAGCACGGCAACCGCAGCAATGTGCGGCCGAGTGGGTCGGCGGAGGTGCTCAGTGCGCTGGGGGTCAATCTGGATGCCGATATCGCTACACTGGAACGCTGTCTCAAGCGGGTCCGCGTCGCGTTTCTGTACGCCGTCCGACTTCATCCCGCCATGAAGCACGCCGCCCCGGTCCGCCGCTCGCTCGGGATTCGCACGATCTTCAACCTCGTCGGGCCGCTGACAAATCCGGCCGGGGTGCGGCGTCAACTGCTGGGCGTCAACCGTCCGGAGCTGGTCGAAACCATGATCGAAGCACTCCGGCGTCTGGGGGCCGAACGAGCCCTGGTCGTGCACGGGCTCGAAGGTCTCTGCGATTTGAGCGTCGCCGGCCCGAGCCGCGTGGGGCGCTGGGACGGCCGGCAGACCAGTTTCGAGGAAGTCGATAGTAGCGTCGTTGGCGCGAGACCTGGAGAGCTCGAGCAGCTTCACGTGAAAAGCCCCGCGGACAGTGCGGCGATGATCCGGGCCGTGTTGGACGGCCGGCCGGGGTTGGCGCAGGAAATGGTCGTTTTCAATGCCGCCGCCGCTCTGTGGGTGGCCGGGCTGGCCGCTGACTGGACGGACGGTGCACGCCGGGCGCGTGAAGCGATCGACAGCGGCAGCGCCCGGGGTACATTGGCCGCCTGGACCGCATTGTCGCACGAGGCCGGTTAGTGCTCTGTCAGTGTTGCGTTGATGGGGTGGCACGGCCGTGTCGGCCGTGAATACCACGGCTGACACAGCCGTGCCACACAGCCACGGCTGACACAGCCGTGCCACCTATCCGCACGAGGCCGGTTAGCCAAGTCCGGTTTGCTGATGCTCACCCCCGGGTTGGTCTGGGAGGGCGAGGCTCCTGCCGAGCCGAGCCCCGGAGGAAATCGAACGAACTCCCATACTTCCCGGGCCTATTGCGTGTCTGTCCTGAAAACAGCACAATGCGTTTATTGAGTGAGCGAGTCTTTTCTGAGCCGGGACATGACGCGTGCTGAGTCGATGCTTGAAAACGCACCCTCGCAGACTGGATCGCGTGCCGCGCCTCGAGGGACCGAGAAGCGCCCCAGTTGGTACGACCAGGCCAAGTATGGTTTCGTCCGCTGGTTCCTCGCCGCCTGGGTCGCCGTCTTCAGTCTGAAAGGGCTCTATCTTTTCGGCACCTGGTTCGGGTCGATCGAGTATCTCATCAATTTCAACCGTCGCGCCCGCTATCGCCGCGAGTTGCAACGCGTCTTCCCCGCGGGTCTCAGCAAGCCGCGAACCAGAAAAATCATCCGCGGCTACTTTTGCCGCACCCGCTGCGACAAGCTCTTCTACCTCATCTTCGACCGCCTGCCGCGCGACAAAATCATGCGGCGAATTCGCTTCCACGGCCGGCAATATCTCGACGAAGCCCTGGCGCGCGAGCACGGGGTCTACGTCATGATGAGCCACAACGGCTCACACCACGTGGCCGGCCTGCTGATGGCCCTGCTCGGGTACCGCTGCGCCGGCGTGCGGGACCGCAACGAAGGGGCTCTGCGGGTATACATCCAGGACAAATACGCGAAGTCCTTCCCAGAATACGCGGCCATTCGCGTCCTGTACGCCGACAGCTTCCCGCGTGATATCTACCGCTGCTTCCACGAAAACCGGGTCGTCGGCACGGCCCTGGACGTCGGGCGCGTCCGAGGCCTGACACTCAAGACCTGCCCCGTGCATATCTTCGGGCAGACGCGTGAGTTCCTGACCGGGACGCTCCAGGTTGCCCTCCGCTGTCAGGCCACCATCTGTCAGGCCTTCGTGGTCTCGCGGCGTAATTTCTATTTCCGCCTGATCGTCAAACCGCCGCTGTACGTTCCCGCCGCCAAGGATCGTGGCGAGTCCCCCGAGTTGGTCAGTCGGCTCATGCAGAAATACGCCGATGGTATTGAGGCCCACGTCCGCGAACATCCCGATCACATCAGCCGCGTATGAGACGGTGGACGGGGTGGGCCATCGCTTTAACCCGGAGTAAGCATTCAGCGGTCAGCAATCAGCGATCAGCTAATAGACGAGCACTGCTGGCCAAATGTCACAAATAACGTGTTATTGAGAGCTTCGCGGGGCTATGACCGCGGTTAGGCACCTGCCCACCTAACATCGCAAATGGCTGAACGCTGAAAGCTGATTGCTGAAAGCTAGCTGCAAACGGCTGAACTCTTACCATT
>JAGMDK010000511.1 GCA_023128695.1 Phycisphaerae bacterium | reverse complement strand
ACCCACTTTCCTGACGCCCACCCCTTGCTTTATATGCATCCCTGAAGGCTTGCAACACGCGGGACGCCGAACGACACTGTTGGCTACGAGGAGCATCTGCGTGGCGGAAGCCGGCCATCTGGAGCGAATCCCTACGAGCGAGAGCGCGTCTGCGCCGCCGCGCTACTGGTGGTTCAAGCGGCTCGGGGCGGCGGTCGTGCTGTTCGTGCTGCTGGGCCTGGCTATTCGCTGGTGGTGGGGCTGCGAGGCCGAGCGTCGCTTGCAGGCCAAGATTGACGAGTACCGCGCCGCCGGTCAGCCGGTGGTGCTGGAAGATTTCCTGACGGACCCCATCCCGGACGAAGAGAACGGCGCCTATTTCCTCAAACTGGCCGTATCGAAGATCACGCAGCCTCCGGATGTCGAGTTGGCTTTCGAGGTTCTGGCAGGTGATTCTCAAGCCTGTGCCAACCATCTGGATGAACTGGCACAAATCGTGGAAGCGAATCAGGAAGTCCTCCAGCTCATGCGTCAAGCGCGCTCCAAGCAAATCGCCCGCTGGAACATAAGTCTGCGTTCGCCTCTTCTTACTTCCCTCCCGTTGTCGCATTTGTCGGGGCAGCGACAACTGTGCAAGCTGAACAGCGTCGTGGCTTTGTATCGGCACAACACGGGCGATGATGCGGAGGCTGTCGCCGCTGTCCGTGACATGCTGGCCCAGGCCGACCACCTCGAAGAGGGGGAAGTGTTCGTAATTACCCACCTCGTCCGTGTCGCGCTGGACGGGCTCGCAGCGAGTACCGTGGAGGGCATGGCACACGAACTACAGATTGTTGGTGAGACCTCTTCGAACCCGTCGCAAACCGCACCGGCGGCCCGGACGGAAGTCGAAGCGTTGATCGCCGAGTTGCTCGACGAACAAGCACTGCGGGAAGGCTGGGTCCGGGCGATGTATGGCGAGCGGATGTCGCACCTGGACATCATGCAATGCCTTTGTCAGAGTAAATCTGGATGTTTCAGCGGCCTCCTGGGCTGGCCGGGAGGCGGGCCGCTGTCAAAAAAAATAATCGCTTTTATCCTCTCGCCCACCTGGAAACTGGATACTGTCCACGCGCTGGAGCACTACACGTCTTATGCGGACGCCGCCGACGCTCCCAATTGGCCCGCGGCCCGGGCCGCGCTGCCGCCCGACTCCACGTGGGGCAACGCACCTAACACCGTTGCTCGTTTTCTCAGCCTCATCTTGATGCAGTCCCTGGAACGGGCAACTCTGATTCATTTCCGCCTGTGTGCCTATCGACGTATGGCAGCGACCGCCTTGGCGATCCGCTTGTACGAATGGGACCACGGCCGCCGACCTGAGACCTTGACCGAATTAGTGCCGGATTACCTGCCGGCCGTTCCGCGTGACCCCTTCGACGCCGCCGACGCCGAGCTGCGCTACCTCCCGGACGCTCCCTCACCGTTGCTGTACAGCGCGGGCAAGAATGGCGTTGACGACGGCGGGGCGATCGGACTCAAACCGTGGGGCGACGTGGACTGGGAGGCACAGGACATGCCGTTCTTTCTGAACGGCGATCGCCCACGCGGGCAGTCGCCGTCGTATGCCGGGTCGCAGCCGTCCTCAACTCAGGCTGCTGATAATGACGGCGAGGTAGAAGACGCTGAGGGGCACGAGCAGGAGGAATAGCCCCAGCCCCACCTCGCATAAGATCAAGAGCATGCCGCGGAGCATCCCCGTTGTCCCGCGCGGGAGCAGGTAAAGTACCATAAAGCGACCGGTGATTGCCGTGCTGAGCAAGAGGATTGTGCAATAAAGCGCCACGACAGCGCTGAGAAGAACAAGATCCGCATTGCTCCGCGAGCCCCACGCCAACAGAGTAGCGCAGAAAATGGGTAGCAGCAACGGCGTCCAGGCCAGCGGGGCCCAGGCGTAATAGCTGAGGGCGACGGCCCGGTATTGCTGCTCCACCGACAACTTCTTCGCCTGGAAGAAATAGCTGGCCAGCCCCGGCAGCAGCGCCGCCATGAGCATTGTCCACACCTGCAAGCTGCCCAGCAGCCACCAGATTCCATCGTCCAACGGCCCCCAGTAAGCCGCCTTAAAGGCGCACCAGATCAGCGAACCGATCAGGATCGGCAGGTAGGCGTGCAGCGCGGTCAGCCAACGGAAGCTCTGCGAATCGGCGTAGCTGACCGGGCGCGCCATTTCGTAACTGAAGCGCCGCGGGTGCCGGCACGCCACCAAGACCGTCTTCCAATACGCCCGGAAGAGACCCAACTGGTCTCGGTGTGACCAGGGGATCAGCGATTCGCGCGTCCGTAACACCTCCGTCCGGAAACCACATTCGGGGCAACGGTCACTGGTCGAGCCCCGCAGGTCGTAGCCGCATTCAGGACAGCGCACCCCGACCGGCAGCGGCGAGGCGCCACCCAACTCCTCAATTGCTGTTTGACGGGTCACTACTCTTCCATTTCTGTCGGTTCACAGAAGCTGGGGAATTCCGAACACAGTCGGCGGGCGATGTCGTCGAGCTGTTCAACCGGCACGCCGCCGGCCGCTGCGTCGTGCATCAATTTCTGTAAGGCCTGCTCGACGATCTCCGCCTGGGCAGCGCGTTCTCCGAGCGCCTGCCGTAAGATCGGCAAGGCTTCCTCAACCTCACCGGCTGCCAGCAGGCACAGCGCCAGCCGGAACTGGAAC
This sequence comes from Phycisphaerae bacterium, assembly GCA_023128695.1. GTDB lineage: Bacteria > Planctomycetota > Phycisphaerae > UBA1845 > Fen-1342 > JAGMDK01. The sequence goes on along the minus strand of JAGMDK010000511.1, from coordinate 697 downwards.
GGGCGGACCATGTCTTCGTAATGCTGCTGCTGGATCGTAGGCAGGGCCGCGATGGCCTCCCGCAGCAACTCCACCGCCCGCGGCGCGTCGGCCGCCGAGCCGCGCCAGACGTAGTCCGCCTGCTCCGCCAGCGCCGTCGAATACAGCTTCGGATAGCGGACCCGCATCGGTTGGTAGAGCAGCGCCGCGTGCGCCGCGTGCTCGGCCGCCGATGCGTACCGGCCTTGGAGAGCGTACCAGGCAGCGGCTAGCCGATGCACCTCCGGGGCACGTGAGGCAATCAGCGTATCCAGGTCGGTTTCGGGCGTGATCGGCCCCGTGGCCGCCACCAGGTCGGCGAGCTTCTGCTCGAACCCCGTCTTCCGCGAGAGGCGCTGCAACGATTCAAGCCAATATCCCTCGGGGTTGCCGAACCGGAGCGCATCGCTCAGCAGCCCGATGTGATTCGACAGCAGCCCGGGATACATTCTCAGAGCCAGGAGGGTTTCGACGTCGAACGGTGTGCGCCGTTTCTGGCTCCGCCAAGCCAGCTCGGCTTTTTTGATCCACTCCTCCGCCGCGGCCGGGTCCGTGTCACGCTGCAACTGGTACAACCACTCCGCCGTCCGGGCGGCGACGGCGTCCGTCCGCGTCAGGGCCGGCACGGTCCGCCGCAGCTCGACCGCGTCGGCGTAGGCCTGCCGGGCCAGGTCGATCG
>JAGMDK010000510.1 GCA_023128695.1 Phycisphaerae bacterium | reverse complement strand
GCGGCCGCGGAGGGCCGCCCCACCGGTATACCCACTTTCCTGACGCCCACCCGCGAAGAAGTGAGCACGACCACGTGGCTTGACGTATCACCACCGAAACCTGAACGTGCTCTCGCATGGCACGTAAACTCGACCGATCTCTGTCGCCTCGTGGTCCGGGAGTGTTACGCCGTGAGTTCGTACCGCTGCTGATTCTGGCAGCCGGTGTAGTTGCTGCTCTAACCTTACTAGGCGGCTCAGCCCTCTGGTTGGTATTGCTATTCGAGGGCCTGTTGGCGGCAGGCTTGGTGCTCGCGGCGATAGGATGGGGCGCCTGGCCGGCGGTCGGACTCGGCTTGGGCCGGAGAAACGCCGGCCAACAGCTCTGCGTAGCGGCGGCCCTCGGCCTCGGCATCCTCAGCACACTAACGCTGGCGTTGGGCGTAGTGGGGGGGCTTAACCGAGTGCTCGCGTGGTCCGTGCTGGTGATCGGTTGGGTGCTCGGACTGACACGGGCGTACGTTTTCCAGAGGCGTACGCTCCAGCCCGGTTCGTCAGCCCGTCGAGCAGGCGAACGCGATGGGGCACCCTCCGCGAACGGTCGCTACCTGATAGCCACTACGCTGTTGCTCCTGACACTGCTCGTCCCGATTGCTATTGTGCTGTTCGGCGCAAGCTTGCCGCCGCGGGTATTATGGAGTGGCGAGAACTTCGCCTACGACGTATTGGAGTACCACCTCCAGGGGCCTCGCGAATACTTTGACGCGGGGCGGATCGAGTTTCTCCCGCACAACGTGTACGCCTCGTTTCCACAGCAGATGGAAATGCTCTATCTGCTGCTGATGCACCTGGCCGGCGGACCGCTCGCGGGGGCCATCCCGGCCCAATTACTGCACGCGCTCTGTGGCCTGCTGGCGGTAGCGGCGTTGGCAGCCTGGTCCCCCCCGGGCTGGCCGCGAACCATCGTCGCGATCCTCGCCGGCTCGGTGCCCTGGCTGGCCTGTCTGGGATGCCTGGCGTACGTCGAGCTGGGCATGTTGCTGTTCGCCGCCGTGGCGGCAGGGCTCGTCCTGGACCATTTCCATGCCAGCGTAGCGGCCGACCCCCGTGCCGGCCGTTCCACCGGCTGGAAGCCGGTGCCACACACCGGCAAGATGCCGGTGCCACACACCGGCTGGATGCCGGTGCCACACAATGTAGCGGCCGGCGCACCAACAATCCGCGCATCACACAGCGATTGGCGAATAACCGTTGCCGCCGGAGTGTGCGCGGGACTGGCGGGGGGATGCAAGTACACCGCGCTGGCCTTCGTCGCCGCGGCCCTGCTGAGCGCTTGGCTGGTGACTATGTCGGGAAGCCTCAAGCTCCGCGCGCGGCGACTGGCACTCTATGCCGGCGGCGCAATAGTGGCGTTTTCACCCTGGCTCATCCGCAACGCGGCTTTCACCGGCAACCCGGTGTACCCGTTCGCGTACCGCTGCTTCGGCGGCAGCGCGTGGAGTGCGGAGCAGGCTGAGCAATGGGCTCGCGGCCATCGAGTGGCCGAGGAAAACGCTTCCTGCACCGGCCGCCTTCAAATCATCAACGACGAACTCCTCAAATCGTGGAAGATCGGCCCGGCACTACTCCTGCTGGCGGTGGCGGGGCTGGTTAGGGGGCGCTCGCGGCCGGCGGCGATGCCGGCCATCTGGTTGGCACTGATCGTGGCGGGGTGGGCCGCTCTCACGCACATGCCGGGTCGTTTTGTCATTCCTGCGGTCGTGCCGTTGACGATGCTGGCCGGGCTGGCGCTGGCCCGGCAGCCGTCCGCCGCGCGCCGACCAGCCCGGGCCGTTATCGCGCTACTGGCGTGCGCCGCGGCGGCCGGGGCCGTCATGAATGACCTGACTCTGGCCGGCTTGCTGCGCGACGACGACCGGCACTGGCGACGCTACGGCTACCCCCTCCGCAAATTGCTCGGCCAAGTCGAATTCGTGCAACAGGCCGAGCTGGTCAACGAACTGGTCCCCCCTGACGGCAAGGTGTGGTTGATCGGCGAGGCGCGCGCGTTTTACCTGACGCCGCGGGTGCATTACACGGTGGTTTTCAACCGCGATCCGTGGCTGGAATACGCGCGGGCTGCGGCGCCGGACGAGGCGGTCGCGTGGCTGCGTACCCAAAACGTGACGCATGTGGTATTCTCGTGGAGGGAAATCGGACGACTCAGAAAGTCTTACGGGTTCCCGGAGTTTGTCACGCGCGCTTGGGTTGCACTACGGACGGAACACGGGCTCCGCCGCGTGGAGGTGCCACCCGCGGCGCAGGAGATGGGTATTGAAGTCTATGAGGTCGTGCCGTGATGAAGTCGGCAGATGGGCTTGAGCTGACCTGGGAGCACGACCCGCGGAACGGATGGGCCGCATGAAGAAGAAAGCCGGCTCGCGCTGGGCAATGACGTTTCTCCGCACCGGCTTGTGCCTGGCGGCCGTCGTCTTCCTCCTCTACAACGTCAATTGGCACGACTCCGTCCGCCTAGGTGACGCGGACGGCGAACAGGTCCGGCTCCGGGAGCAACGGGGCGGTGAACTGGTCATCGAGCGCAACGGGCGGCAGGAGACGCGGCCCTGCGACGACTTCTATCAGGAACCCGGTGAGGAGGGCCTCGAACCGGTCATCGAGCTGGGCATCCCGAACGTCGTCTTGCAGGTCGACAAGCGGCTGGCGCTTTTCGCCATCTTGATCTTCGCCCCCGTCTGGTTCATCCAGGCCTACCGGCTCGTGCTTATGATCTCAATCCAGGGTGTGAAGCTGCGCTACTGGAATGCAGTCAAGCTGACCTTCGCGGGAAACTTCTTTAACTTCGCTCTGCCCGGCACCACCGGCGGCGATCTGGTCAAAGCGTACTACATCACGCACTACACCCACCGCAAGACCGAAGTGGTCACGACCATTTTCCTCGATCGCGCCATCGGCCTGTTGGGCATGGTCCTGCTCGCGGCCTTCGCCATCTTGATGTCCTGGGACCCGGAGGAATTCGGCTATCTGATCAGTACCCTGGGGTTGATCCTCGGCGGATTGTTGGTTGGGTCAATTATCGTCTTCAGCCGCCGAGTGCGGCAGACCCTGCGGCTGTCCGAGCTGGCCGCCCGCCTGCCGATGGGCGAGCAACTGCTCCGCGTCGGCCGGGCGACGATCGCGATGCGGCAACACAAGCTGCGCGTCGCCGTGTGCCTAGTGCTCACATTCATCCTTCAGACCATCGTCATGACCAGTGCCGCGATCATGGCGTGGGCCCTGGGCATGACGGGGGACCTGTTCTACTACATTACTTACGTCGCGATCGGTTTCCTGATCGCCGCCATTCCCATCTCGCCGCCGCAGGCCATCGGCGTGATGGAAGCCTTCTACGTGCAGTTCTTCACGCGGGGCGGCTTGAACACCGCCTCGCAAGCGGTGGCCCTGGCGCTGGCGGTGAGGCTGATTCAACTCGTCTGGGCCATCCCCGGCGTGCTGGTCCCGTTGCTCGGAGCGCACCTGCCGAAGAAAGCCGAACTGGACGCGCTCAGTCAGGAATCCGCCGCCGATACGGAAGAGACGAACGACGGTGACGGAAAGCGGGAGGCGGTCGTTGACGAAAGCCCGCGCCCGGAAACCGTCGCCCCCTCGGCAAGTCAGGAATGAGCACGCCCGGTATGAGCAGGCGGGATCGCGGGACGTCCCTCGGGACCGTGGCCGCGGTCGTACTGCTCGCGGGCCTGATCTTCGCGCTCCACGGGCAGGCGCTGGGCCTGGGATTGTTCATGGATGACCACGTGCACTTCCGCCAATTGCGGGAGTGCGGCTGGTCGCCGGCCGACTTGACCGAGGCCTGTCGGCTGGAACTCATCGGCGGCACGATCGAACTCTGGTGGCTGCCGGATGTCACGCTCCGCTTCTTCCGCCCCGTGGCGTTCGGGCTGATGAAGCTCACCTACACTTTGAGCGGGTGGAGCCCGACGGCCCTGCACGCCGCCTCGCTGCTGTGGCACCTGCTAACCTGTACTTTGCTGCTGATCCTCCTGAAACGCTGTGGAGCCTCAACGTGGCTGGCGTGGGCCCTGGCCGGGCTGTTCGCGATTCACCCGGCACATGTCGCGACCGTGCAATGGATCGCCTGCCAGACCGAACTGATGGTCACCAGCTTCCTCCTGGGAGCCACGTTGTGTTTCGGCCGTTTCCGCGGCTGGCCGGGTTTTGGGGCTGCGGCTTCAGTCGGAAGCACGACCGAGACGACTATGACACCCGGAACGTCATCCCGGGGTATCGGGTGGGCCGTGGCGAGCGTGGTGCTCTTTGCGCTGGCGCTCGGCTGTCGGGAAAACGCCGTCATGTTTCCGTTCGTCGTGGCGACGGTCGAGCCCTTGGTTTGGCGGCGCCGAAGACGGGGTGTGTTCGTCCTGTACGCCGTGTTCGGGTTGCTGCTCCTGGCATACGTGGCGTTACGGTCTAATCTGCTCGGAGGAGCAGCCTTACCGCCGCGACCGTACGTCTTTCCGCCATCGGACCCGGAATTCCCGCGCTATGTGTTCGACAAGGCGTGGTACTGCCTGCTGGGGCAGTTCCTCATGGTTCCCTGTGTGCCGATCGCCGGGATACCGTACTGCCGGGAGCACCCGCTGCTTTTCTACAGCTTATCGGCCGGTGTCGGGTTGCTATTGCTCGCAGTTTGCATCACGAGTTATCGGCGCTCCCCAGGCCTGATCGGCCCCGCGTGGCTGATCGGCTTTATGGTGCCGTTGCTGCCGGTCTTCGCCTCGCCGCACCATTTGTACCTCCCCGGCGTCGGCTGGGCGGTAATACTTATGTTCCTTCTCCGCAAGCTGGGCACGCCGGGACCGTTGACTCGGGTGAGCGTCAACACAGTGGGTGGGGCGGGCCTCCGTGCCCGCCAGTTCGGTCCGACGGCGGCCACGGAGGGCCGCCCCACCGGTTTACCCACTTTCCTGACGCCCACCCCAGTTGTAGCAGTCCGCCGCGCTCTGCTTGCATACGGCGGTCATTACTTGTTACGCTGTCGCGCTGATGAGGGCTCGAACCGAATGGAAACCGTGAACCACAGCAGAAGGAAAGGTATGTCGATGACCCGTTTGATGACCCTGGCGATCGTGCTGGCCGCGGTGCCGGCTTTGTTCGCCCAAGACACAAAGAGTGAGGACAAAACCAGCGCGGAGGAGCAGGCGGCCATGGAAAAAATCGAGCAGCTCAAGCCTGCCGCCACCCAGCCCGCCGAGGGGCTTTTTCCGCGCGTCACGCTGACCACGACACTGGGCGACATCGTGCTCGAACTCAACGGCGAGAAGGCTCCGATCAGCACGAAGAACTTCCTCGACTACGTCGACGCCGGCTTCTACGACGGACTGATCTTCCACCGCGTGATGAAAAACTTCATGATCCAGGGTGGAGGGTTCACACCCGAGATGGAACATAAGCAAGACGGCTTGCGGCCGCCGATCAAGAACGAGTGGCAGAACGGGCTGAAGAACGTCCGCGGGACGATCGCGATGGCCCGCACCGGTGTTCCGGACTCGGCCACGGCCCAGTTTTTTATCAATGTTGTCGACAACGCGAGCCTCGATCAGCCGACGCGGCGGGGAGGCAACGCCGCCTACGCCGTCCTCGGCAAGGTCGTTGAGGGCCTGGATGTCGTGGACCAGATCCGCGACACGGAAGTCACGACCCACCCCAAGCTCCCGATGGGCGAGGTGGTTCCCAAGGAAGCGGTCGTGATCAAGTCGGTCAAGGTCACCCGCGCGTGCGACCGCCGAAAGCTGGCCGCGCAGGCCAAGGCGGCGAAAATAGCAATCGAGCAGACCCGCGCGAAGGCGGCCGCCGAAGTCGAGGAGCGGCGAAAGAAAGCCGAAGCTGAGAAGGCCATTATTGCCAAGGAGCAAGCCATGAAGGATGCAGCCCTGCTGCCGGAATTTATCAAGAAGATTGAGAAGGAAACCGGGAAGAAAGTCGAGCAGACCGCCTCGGGCTTGATGTACGTGATGATGGAGGAAGGTGACGGCCCGGCGCCCACCGCCGACGATACCGTCGAAGTGCACTACGTCGGCACTTTCCTCGACGGTAAGGAATTTGACAGCTCGGTCAAACGCGGCCAGCCGGCAACCTTCCCCCTGCGTGGTGTGATCAAAGGCTGGACCGAGGGCGTGGCCCTGATGAAGGTGGGCGGCAAATGCAAGCTGATCTGCCCGCCCGACCTGGCTTACGGCGAGGGCGACCGGCCCGGCATTCCGCCGAGCTCCACGCTGGTGTTCGATATTGAACTGCTAAGCATCAAGGATCGCTAATGCCGTTTCAGAAAATATCTGGCGCCCGTCGGGAGGGCGAGGCTCCCGCCGAGCCGCGGCTCGCCGGGAGGCTCGCCCTCCCATCGCGACGGACTTTTTCTGAAATTGCTTTAGACAAGCACGATCCCGGCTCCAGCGACGACGCAGGCCGCCTGCCGC
>JAGMDK010000051.1 GCA_023128695.1 Phycisphaerae bacterium | reverse complement strand
CCACGGAGGGCCGCCCCACCGGTTTACCCACTTTCCTGACGCCCACCCCGGGTGTGGCACTGCAAATCGGACCCTATTGCGTCCCCGCGGGGCCGCAGTTAAGATATTGTGCCTTCGTGCCGTGAATAGTGTGTGCCGATTAACCGTTGGTATTTATGGAGGACGTTATCGTGAGACTTCGATTGGTCACCATTCTGACAGTGGCGTGTTGCGGGGTCGCTCTCTCATTGTGGCTGGTCCCGCCCGCGGCGTTCGCACAGGAATCTGCCGGCGCGGACAAGGACAAGGACAAGGACAAGGACAAGTTCAGCTACGTCGGCTCCAAGGCCTGCAAGAAGTGCCACCTGAAGCTGTACAAGAGCTGGGAGAAGACCAAGTCGGCCAAGGCCTTCGAGACGCTCAAGCCGGATCAGGCCGCCGAGGCCAAGACGAAGCACGGCCTGGATCCCAAGAAGGACTACACCCAGGACAAGTCGTGCCTGAAGTGCCACGTGACCGGCTTCGAGGAAGCGGGCGGCTACGCCATCCCCGATCCGACTGACAAAAAAGCCGTCAAGCGGGCGAAGAACCGGGAGGGCAGCGGCTGCGAGTCGTGCCACGGCCCGGGCAGCCATTACATCGCGGTCTTCAAGGAGCTCCAGAAGTCGAAGCGCAAGTACAAGGTGGACGAGTTGTACGCCGTCGGATTGGTCAAGCTGGGCCCCTCGGCGTGCACCAACTGCCACAACGCCAAGAGCCCGACCTATACCGAGGACAAGAAGCTCGATTACAAGAGGGACAAGGACAAGGAAACCCACGATCACAAGCCGCTCAAGCAGCGCGAGGGTTAAGCGCTCTTGTCAATGGTCCTCACCCGTGGGACACCGCGTGGGCTGGAGCCCGCGACCCTTCGGAGTTCTCACGCTTCTCCCCAATTCCCTCGGGTCAGCGTGATAGCTCCGGATAAAACGAAGTGCCATCGATATCGACGACTAGGACGGTGGCCAGACCCTTTACATAATCGGTTTCGAGACGTGCCGTGCCATCGGGTAAGTAGCTGCCGCCGTTGAACTTCGCATTCAACAAGCCGCCGCCGGACTGGACTCGTACCGTCTCCAATTGGATAGGCCAGCCGCCGTCGATGGGCGTGCCGGCCCAGCACGCGATTCCAACTAACATCCCGTTTTGGAGGTTTGGGCAGGAAGGCCCGACTTGCGGAACGGCGTCTGCCAGGAGTTGCCATTCCCGCCGAGAACGAACCTGCAAGAGGCCCAGACGGGGCCCGAGCGGGGTGCATAATTCTCGCAACGCCCCAGCGTCGTACACGAAGTACCGGTTAGGGTCAGTGATCGGCTCGGCCGGGGCGGCTTCGAGCGAGGCCAAGCTAATGGTTTTCACGGGGGGGGAGAAACTGCACGCCGACAAGTATACGAGCAGGGCCGCCGGCAGCACTCCCGACCAGCCGCAACGAAGGCGGTGCCCGCCCGTCAGCTTGCAAAGGGTGCCGGGTATCCTTAATCTCCCGTATCTTCGGCGATTATCCATGGCGTCGTGGTATACATCGGCCGAATCGTGCGCCTGGAGGAGTTACCAGAGATGATCATCGGTGTGCCCAAGGAGATTAAGCCGGACGAGTATCGCGTGGCGGTCGTGCCGGCGGGTGTGGAACAACTAAAACAACACGGTCACAGAATTCTCATCGAGCAAGGGTCCGGCGTCGGGTCCGGCATCATCGACCGGGATTATGAGTCGTACGGTGCCGAGTTGGTCTCTACCGCGGCAGACGTCTGGGCTGAAGCGGACCTCATCTGCAAGGTGAAAGAGCCGTTGCCGCCGGAAATCAAGATGACCAAGGATGGTCAGACCGTTTTCACCTACTTTCATTTTGCCGCCGACCGAGCCCTGACCGAGGGAGTACGCGACACGGGCTGCGTCGCGATTGCGTATGAGACGATCGAAGATCAGCACAAGCGGCTGCCGCTGCTAGCCCCGATGAGCGAGGTGGCCGGCAAGATGAGCGTCCAAGAAGGCGCCAAATACCTCGAAAAGCCCATGGAGGGACGCGGAATTCTGCTGGGCGGGATTCCCGGCGTCGAGCCGGCCAATGTGCTCGTGCTCGGCGGCGGCATCGTCGGTACCTGTGCCGCTCGGCTGGCCGCCGGTCTCGGGGCCAACGTCGTCATCATGGACATCGACCTCTATCGTCTCCGCTATCTCGATGAGGTCATGCCGGCCAACGTGACCACCGTGTTCAGCAGCGACGAGGCGATTCGGCGTCACCTGAAGACCGCCGACCTGGTGATCGGGGCGGTCTTGATCCCCGGGGCTCGTTGTCCCAATCTGATCCGCCGCGATTATCTCTCGCTGATGCAGGCCGGGTCGGTCATCGTCGACGTCGGCGTCGATCAGGGCGGCTGCTGCGAGACCACCCGCCCCACCACGCATAAAGAGCCGACCTACGTCATCGACGGCGTGGTGCACTACTGCGTGGCAAATATGCCGGGCGCGGTCGGACGCACGAGCACGTTCGGCCTGACGAACGCGACCATCCCGTATTTGGTGAAGCTGGCCGACCTGGGCTATGAGAAGGCGTGCGTGGCAGACCCGGGCCTGGCGATGGGCATCAACATGCTGCACGGCAAGATTACCAACCAGCCGGTGGCCGAGGCATTTGATTTGCCTTTTGAGCCATACAGTCCGAAATAGTTCCGCGGGGCGGCGGAATTCGTTGTGAGAGAAACACACTGTACCGGCCGCGCGCCGGCGGGGGCGGAGTGTCCAGGCTGAGGTGAGCGCCATGAAAAAATGGATCATTCTGTTGGCAGCCGTGGGGCTGGTGGTTGTGATCTGGTATTTCGCCCGCCAGCAGAGCTTCACCCCCGACTGGGCGAAAGCGAAGTTCGGGGAAGTGACCCGCGGGGACATCAAAGTGCCGATCACGGCCTCGGGCTTGATCCACGCGAACCTGGTAGTCGAGATCAAGCCCGAAGCATCGGGTGAAGTCACCCAGGTCCACGTGGTGGAAGGCACTTTTGTCAAGGCCGGCCAAACGCTGGTGGAGCTCGATCCGCAGGATGAGGAGCGGCTGCGCGACCGCGCCCAAGCCGAATTCGACCGGGCCGAGGCAATGCTCACGCAGGCCCAGGTGGCCGTCGAGCGCGCCCAGGTCAACATCGAAATCGCGCAAGCCCGACTGGAGGAGATCAATGCCCAAGGGGCCATCGCGGAGTACGAGTGGGACAAGATCAAGAATACGATTGATGAGAAGGGGCGTTCGTCGCTCTACAGCGATCAGCAGATCCACGACTCTCGCTACCGCTACAATTTGTTCCTGGCTCAACGGAAGAGTGCCGCGATCGCCATTCGCAGCGCGGAGCTGTCCAAGCTGGACGCGGAGACCGTCGTCTTGTCACAGGAAGCGATGCGCAATTCGGTGGAAAAGGCCTTGGAGGATGCCGAGGAGCGGCTGCGCGAGACGACCGTGCTGGCCCCGAGTGACGCGATCGTGACGGATGTTTCCATCAAGGCCGGCATGTTGGTGCAGTCCGGGACCCAGAGCATCATGGGCGGCACGCAACTCATGAAGCTCGCCGACGTTTCCAAGAAGAAGGTGATCGCGCGGCTCGACGAGGCTGATTATGGGCGGGTGCTCGACATCTCGCCGATCGATTCGCTGCCGGACATGCCCAAGCTGCGTGAAACGGCTGCCGAAGACGCCCAGCAAATGGAGCAGCGCGGCGGGATAGTGCGGATCACGGTGGACGCCTTCCCGGAGGAGACGTTCGAGGGCCGCATCGAGCGAGTCGAGCCGCAGGGCAAGCTCAATCCCGGCTCGTCCATTATCCAGTTCGACGTGCACGTCGAGATCACGGACCCGCAACGGCACCTGCTGCCGCTCGGGGCCCAGGCCCAGGTCGAGTTCACCGTCGAGAGTGCGCTCGACACCCTGCGCGTGCCCGCCGAGGCCGTCAAAACCCTTGAGGATCAGCGCGGCGTGTATGTCAAGACAAACCCCAGTCCCGGTTCGGGAGATGACTATGGGAAAAAGTTTATCCCTTGCCGCTTCGGGATCAGCGATGGCGAATTCACCCAGGTTATCGCCGTGGTCGGGGATGACGAGCTGAAAGAAGGCGACAAGGTCTACACGAAATTGCCGCGTGATGTGGATGAACTGGAAAACTAAGGCCGCCTGACAAAACGTGTGGCACAGGCTTCCAGCCTGTGGGACGGCCGGTACGGAGCCCGGCCGCTACATTGTGGCACAGGCTTCCAGCCTGTGGGGTCACCGGCAAGATGCCGGTGCCACACATTGGTTATAGTGTCACACACTTGGCCAGCTAGACGCATCAAGACAGGGAGTCACGGCACGTGCCGCTGATTGAAGTTCGCGGACTGACGAAGCTGTACCGCATGGGCAACTCGGTCGTGCGCGCCCTCGACGGCGTGGACCTGACGATCGAGCGCGGCGAGTTCCTGGCGATCACCGGGGCCTCCGGCAGCGGCAAAAGCACCATCATGCACCTGCTGGGCTGCCTCGACCGCCCCACCGGCGGCACATACCTGCTCGACGGCCGCGACGTCGGCGATCTGTCCGACCGCGAGTTGGCCGCGGCCCGCAACAAACAAATCGGGTTCGTCTTCCAGACCTTCAACCTGATCAACCGCACCACCGCGTGGGAGAACGTCGCTGTCCCGCTGTTCTACGCCCGCCAGACCGGCACCCGCGGGCCGGCGCTGCGGGCTTTGGAGCACGTCGGCCTGGCCGAGCGGGCCGGACACCAGCCGAGCGAACTCTCCGGCGGCGAGCGGCAGCGGGTCGCCATCGCCCGCGCGATCGTCAACGACCCGGTCCTGGTAATGGCGGACGAACCGACCGGCAACCTCGACACCCGGACCGGGTTGCAGATCATGGAGATCTTTCACAAGCTCAACGAGCAGGGCGTGACGATCATCATGGTCACCCACGAGCACGAGATCGCCGAACAGACGCAGCGCATCATCCTGATGCGCGACGGCAAGATCGTCTCGGATCGGCCGACGAGAGACATCCTCGCGGAGGAAGAGCGGCCCGCAAGGAAGAGGCCCCTGCCCCCGGAGGAGCCCTTACCGCCGGCGGTTCCGATTGAGGACGAGGAGACTGCACAGACCTCTCCCCCGGTCGAGTTCAAGCCCCGGATGATGCGTGGGGCGACGGCGGGGTTCGTTTGTGGCCTGAGCGCCGTGATCCTGATGGCGCTGGCTTTCGGCATGCAAATAGTTTTGGGTGTGTTTTATGCCGAGGAGATGAAACCGAGTGCCACCCCGCTGAGGCCGCCCATGCCCGTGATGATTGGCGGTCTCGGGGTCTGCGTGGGGTTCCTGGGCACGATCGTGCTGGGGATCCTGGCGATTGTTTTCTCGCTGGGGGCGCGAAAACGCATCCGCACGGAGCCGGGGAATTGGCTCGGCCGCCGGCGGGCCCTGGCGGGGATCATCCTGGGCGGGATCGCCATCGCGGTCCCGGTCGTTGTCATGGTCGTCGGTATTATCGTGACAGTTGTCAAGAAGACGGCATAGCAGTCCGCCGCAGAAGCCGGCACCACTCCCAATCGGCGCCACTCCCAAATAGTAGCGGCCGGGCTCTGTCCCGGCCGTGGAATACGGGCACATATTCTTCCACGACGGCCACGCGCACACAATAGATCACGCGCTGTGCTTCGCCCTGGGCTATATTCCACCCTGTCGAGATAGAACCTCTTTTGATTATCTCGACCCGGCAGTCTTGTGAACGCCGGGCTACTTCTCGCCGCTCTTCCAAGTCGCCCAACTGGGGGTGCGCTTCTCTAGAAAAGCCGCCGCGCCCTCACGCACATCCGAGCAACTGAAGCACTTCCCGAACTCGGCGATCTCGTCTTTACGCAGCATGGCCCGCTTGACGCAGGTGATCGCCGCCGGCGAGCCGGGAGTCAGCATCTTGAACCACTTGTGCAAAGCGGCGTCCAGCTCTTCGGCCGACGGCACCACCTCATCCACCAGCCCAAGCCGCAACGCTTCCTCCGCCGAGATCGAATCGCCGGAGAACAGCAGTCGGCGGGCCTGTCCCAGGCCGACATACCTGGTGAGACGCTGCGTGCCGCCCCAGCCGGGGATCAGGCCGAGCCGCGTCTCCGGCTGGCCGATCTTGGCCTTGCTGACGATCAGCCGGAAGTCGCACGACATGGCCAACTCGCACCCCCCGCCCAGAGCGTGGCCGTTCAGGGCCGCGAAGGTTATTTGCGGCAGGGCCTCGATCGCGTTGAAGACGTTGTGTCCGTTTGTGGCGAAAGCGCGGCCATGATCCTCGTTGAAGGACTGCATCTCGCTGATGTCGGCCCCGGCCAGGAAGACCTTGCCGTCGCCGCGAAAGACGACGAAGCGAATGCGGGGGTCCGCGGCGATCTTCTCGACCACCGTGCCCAGGTTGCCGATCACGCGCGAGGAGAAGATGTTGACGCCGGCGCCCGGTATGAATTGGACCGTGGCGACCTCGCCTTCCTTGCTGAGGCGGACATCCGTTTGCGATTTCTCATGTGCCATATCGTCACCTATTACTGTATTACTGCTGTAATCGTATAAATCAGCCGGTTGCAACAAGCTTTCAGCACTCAGCTTTCAGCGGTCAGCTATCAGCTTTCAGCGGTCAGCTATCAGCTTTCAGCGGTCAGCGGTCAGCTATCAGCTTTCAGCGGTCAGCTATCAGCTTTCAGCACTCAGCTTTCAGCGGTCAGCTATCAGCTTTCAGCACTCAGCTTTCAGCGGTCAGCTATCAGCAGTCAGCCATTAGCTTTCAGCGGTCAGCCAATTGCGCTGTATGGTGAGCAGGTGCCTGACCTTGGCCATGCACTCGCGCTGCCCTGAAAATTCGTTATTTACGACATTCTGTCACAAGTGCTCGGCTTTCGATTGAAAGCTGATTGCTGAAAGCTGACCGCTGAAAGCTGACTGCTGACCGCTGACTGCTTATCTATAATCGTGGAAGCCGCGGCCCGTCTTGCGGCCCAGAATGCCGGCCCGGACCATCGTCCGCAGCAACGGCGTCGGGCGATAGCGATCCTCGCCCAGATCGCGGTGCAACACCTCCATGATGTTCAGGCAGACATCCAGCCCGATCAGGTCGGCCGTGGCCAGCGGGCCCATGGTGTGAGCGCAGCCGAGTTTCATTACCTCATCGATCGTCTCCGCGTCCGCCACGCCGTCGGCAAAGCACGCGATCGCCTCGTTGACCAGCGGCATCAGCACGCGGTTGCTGACGAAGCCGGGGTGATCCTTGACCCGCAACGGCGTCTTGCCCAGGTCTTCCGAAAGCTTGCTGATCGCCGCGACGACCGGCTCGGCGGTCTGTAAGCCGACCACTACCTCGACCAGCTTCATCATCGGCACCGGGTTGAAAAAGTGCATGCCGATGAACTGCTCGGGCCGCCCGCTGAGGGCGCCCAACTGGCTGATCGAGATGCTGCTGGTGTTGCTGGCGAAGATGACTTCAGGAGCGACGCTCTGGGCCAGCTCGGCGTACAAGCCGCGCTTGACCTCGACATCTTCAAAGATCGCCTCGACGATCAGGTCCACGCCCGCCAGGTCGGTCATGCCGGCGGGCTTGAGGTTCTGCTTGGTCGTCTCGGCGAGGCTCGCTTCGATCTTCTCCTTCTTGACCAGCTTGTCGAGCGACTTGTTGATCGTGGCGAGCGCCTTCTCGACCGCGTTGGGCATCGTGTCGTACATGAGCACCGTGCGACCCGACTGCGCAAACGTCTGGGCGATGCCGGAACCCATCGTCCCGGTCCCGATGACCCCCACCGTTTTGATATCAGTGCGAATATTCACCATTCATCCTCCACTCGATTCAGTTGAACCGTTCGTGTACCTATTTGAAGAGCCGCGGGCTTCAGCCCGCGCGGCGCCGATGACGCATTTCTTCCTGAAGCCCGCGGCTCCTCATTTATACACATACGGTTCTTCGGTTACTCGCTAGTCCTTGCTCACCGTCTCGATTTTGCAAACCAACTTGAGTTATCAAACCGCCTCGACCGCCATCGCGACCGCGTTTCCGCCGCCGAGGCAGACGGCGATCACGCCGCGCTTGGCGTTGCGCTGCTTCATGCCGTGCAGCAGCGTTACCAGGACGCGGGCGCCGCTGGCACCGATCGGGTGCCCCAGCGCGATCGCTCCGCCGTGTACGTTGACCGGATCGTCGGCGGTAAGTTCGAGCGCCTTCAGGCCGGCGAGCGTCTGCGAGGCGAACGCTTCGTTGAGCTCCCACAGGTCAACCTGGTCACGCGACCAGCCGGCCTTCTCGATCACCATCATCGCGGCCTTGGGCGGCGTGAAGAACAACTCCCGCGGCGGGCCGCCGGCCGTGGCGTGGGCAACGATGCGGGCCAGCGGCTCGACGCCGCACTTCTTGAGCCCCGCCTCGCCGGCGACGAGCAGCATGCCCACCCCATCGGAAAGCTGGGAGGCATTGCCGGCCGTGACGGTGCCGTCCTTCTTGAACGCGGGCCTGAGGCCGGCGAGGTCTTCGAGCGTGGTCCCGACCCGGAAGGTCTCGTCCGCCTCGAAGAATCCCTTCTTCCGCGGCAACTCGATTGGCACGATTTCGTTCTTGAACAGCCCGTCCGCGGTGGCCTGGGCGGCAAGTTGCTGGCTCCGCAGGGCCCACTTGTCCTGGTCCTCGCGAGAGATACCCGCCTTCTCGGCGGTATACTCGGCGATCTCGCCCATCAGCTCATTGCTGTAGATGTTCGTCAGGCCGTCGTAGAGCATCATGTCGACACACTCACTGTGGCCGAACTTGTTCCCGGCCCGCATGGTGCGGATCAGGAACGGGGCTTGACTCATTGATTCGATCCCGCCGGCCAGGACCAGGTCGCCGTCGCCGGCCCGGATCACCTGATCGGCGAACATGACCGACTGGAGCCCGCTGCCGCAGACCTTGTTGACCGTAACGCAGGAGATCGTGTCGTGGATGCCGGCGCCAAGGGCCACTTGGCGAGCCGGATTCTGCCCGCAGCCACCCTGGAGCACCTGTCCGACGAAGACCTCGTCGATCGCCGCCTCGTCCGCCCGAGCTTCGGCGATGAGTTTTTTGGCCACCTGGGTCCCCACCTCCACGGCGGAGAGCTTGGATAAGGTTCCCAGATACTTGCCCACCGGGCTGCGTTTGCCCGCCACCAAATACGCACACTTGTCTGCCATAATCTAACCTCTTGTTACCCACTCGGGTTCCGTACTGAGCTTCCGGGCGATCACCAGCCGCTGAATCTCGCTGGTGCCTTCGTATAATTCCGTGATTCGGGCGTCACGCATCAGCCGCTCCGCCGGGTAGTCCGTGCAATAGCCGTATCCGCCGAAGACCTGAATCGCCGCGTTGGTGGCGCGGTTGGATACTTCGCTGGCATAGAGCTTGGCCATGGCGGCCTCTGGGCCATAGGGCTGTTTATTCTGCTTGAGCCACGCGGCCCGGTAGGTCAGCAGGCGAGCGCCCTCGATGCCGACCGCCATGTCCGCCAGCATCCACTGGATGGCCTGGAACTTGCCGATGGGCCGCTCGAACTGGACGCGTGTGTTGGCGTATTCGGCGCTGCATTCGAGGGCGGCCTGTGAGATACCGACCGCTTGTGCCGCGACGCCGATGCGCCCGCCGTCGAGCGTAGCCAGGGCTATATGAAAACCCTTGCCACGTTCGCCCAGCAGCGCGTCCTTCGGAATCAGGCAGTCTTCGAAGATCATCTCAGCGGTGCTGCTGGCCTTGATGCCCAGCTTTTTTTCGAGTTTGCCGAGCGAAAAGCCGGGGGTGCCTTTTTCAACGATGAAGGCGGACATTTGGCGTCTGGGTTTGTCTGGGTCGGTCACCGCGAACAGCACCGTCACGTGCGCATCGGCCCCGTTAGTCACGAAGTTCTTGGTGCCGTTGATGAGCCAGCCGTCGTCCTTTTCGACCGCCATGCAGCGGGCCGCGCCGGCGTCACTGCCGCTGCCCGGCTCGGTCAGCGATATACAGCCGATCCATTCGCCCGTGGCGAGCTTCGGCAAATATTTCTGCTTCTGTTCCTCGCTGCCGTAATTGAGGATCGGATCGACGGCCAGCGAGTGGTGCGCCGAGATGAGAATACCCGTCGCGCCACATGCCCGCGATAGCTCCTCGACCACCATGGCGTACGACACGCAGTCGAGCCCGGTGCCGCCGTACTGCTCGGGAATATACGTGCCAAAGAGCCCCATCTCGCCGAGCTTTTCCTTGAGCCCCTCCTCAAAGCGGGCCTCTTCGTCGCGCTGGGCGGCTTTGGGGGCGATCTCGTTATCACAGAAGTCGCGAAGGGCATCACGCAATTGTCTTTGATCATCGTCGAGTCGGAAATCCACGTTCTTGTTCCTTATGCGTTGGCACTCGCCAGCAATTGGCGGGCGATTACGATCCGTTGCACCTCGCTGCTGCCTTCGCCGATTTCCATCAGCTTGGCGTCCCGCATATACCGTTCGACCGGCATGTCCTTGGTGTAGCCGTAGCCGCCGTGAATCTGGATCGCCTCCAGCCCCGCCTGGGTGGCGATCTCCGTGGCGAACAGCTTGGCGATGCAAGCCTTGAGCGGGGCATCTTCGCCGCGGTCGAAGGCCATCGCCGCGTCGTGGATCAGCAGCCGGGCGGTTTCCAGGTTGGTGGCCATGTCCGCCAGCTTCCACTGGATCGCCTGCTGCCGGGAGATCGGCTTGCCGAAGGCCTGCCGCTCGTTGGCGTACGTGATGGACTCTTCGAGACTGCCCCGCGCCAGCCCGAGCGAGAGGGCACCAATGCCGACCCGGCCGCGTTCCAGCACGCGCATCGCGCCAATAAAGCCCGTGCCCTCCTCGCCGACCATGTCTTCCTGCTCGACATAGACGTTGTCGAAGGTCAGCGGCACGGTGTCGCTCGACCGAATGCCCATCTTGTCCTCTTTGGGCTCGATCGTGAAACCTTCGGCGCCGCGCTGGACGATGAACGCGGAGATGCCCTTGGAGCGCTCTTCCGGGTTTGTCCGGGCCATGACGACGAAGATTTGAGCCCGCGCGCCGTTGGTGATGAAGATTTTGTTGCCGGTAATCCGCCAGCCGTCGCCGTCCCGCACCGCGCGGGTGATCAGTGCCGCCGCGTCGGACCCGCAGCCCGGCTCGGTCAGCCCCCAGGCTCCCATCCACTCCCCGGACGCCAGCTTCGGCAGGTATTTCATCTTCTGCTCAAGGCTGGCGTTGAGGTTCAGATGGGATAGGCATAGCCCGTTGTGGGCCGCGACCAGCAGAGCGATGCCGCCATCGTGCCGGGCAATTTCCTCCATGATGACCGCGTTGGCGAGATAACTCAGCCCGACGCCGCCGTATTCCTCCGGCGTCAGGACGCCCAGCAGGCCCAGCTCGCCTAACTCGGAGGTCAGCTCGTCGGGTATTTGCTGTTCCCGGTCCCATTGGCGAGCGTTCGGCTGAATCCTCTCAGCCACGAACTTTCGCACCATGTCTCGTAAGGCGACGATTTCCTCAGGCAGGTTAAAATCCATAGTCACAACCCGTTACAAGATTGTTTAGTATGACGGACTTGGGCACCGTAAACGTGCCACACCCCGCCAGTCTAGCGGAAAAAATGGCGGTTTGAAAGCCGCCCAAGTGCGCAAACCGGCCGAGGGGTGCGTGACAGTTTTGGCG
>JAGMDK010000509.1 GCA_023128695.1 Phycisphaerae bacterium | reverse complement strand
GGGCCGCGTCGCCGCGCGTGCCGATGCTCATGTTGAAGTTCGTCGCGACGGCGGGCCCGTGTTGGGGTGCGATCGCCGTGCTCACCGAGAGCGAGACCCCGTCCCGGTCCACGCCGAGCGCCACGGCGCGGGCGGCATTGAGCGCGCCGGTGCGGGTATTAGTACGAGCGAACCCGAGGTCGCCCTCGTAGCGAGCGGCGGCTGAAGCCGTGCCCGAGCGCCGGCGGCCGCCGGTGGCGCTGGCCGAAGTTTCCGCGTCGCTCGCAAGACACGCGGCCGCTGAGGCGAGCAACGCGAAGCCCACCAAGGCCATCAATGCAGTGTGATTCGTGCGTTTCATGACTATTCTCCCGAGCTTTGAATGCGTCTTAGTGCTCCGTCAACTCTCAATTGACGAACTTGTGTGCCACTGCTCTTGAGCAGTGTTTCTTAACGATCTCGGCGTATTCGGTTAAGCTTTGCACTGCTCAAGAGCAGTGGCACACATTCCGGCAGGTACGCGACCCGTCAAATCAGTAGTTTCCAGGTTGTTTCTTGGTAGCGCCCTAGGTGGAGGGCCCCGGCGACCCGTTGCCGCCGGGCTGCCCTCCGGTCGGAACTCACGGTCCGTGAGCAATCCTGCTGCGGTCTACCATCTCACCCGAATCCTGACGGCGTTCGCGTTACTGCGGCCGTAGTGGCTCGCCCGACTTTCAGCGTGGACCCGCGCTCGGCTGCGATGGTTCCAGCCGCTGTGGCTGATCCCGACGCCGTTCGATCTCGCCTGGGCGAAGTAACGGGCGTCGCTGACGACCCGCGTGCGACTGGTTGACACTCCGCCGAAGGTCACGGCCTGCGAGTCGCTGTCGCTGGAGGCGTAGCCGCCGAAGACGCCGCGACTGCTGGCGTGGCTGTCGCTGAGGGCGGTGCCGTATTCGCTCAGCGCGGTCGAGGTCGAGCGGCTGCGGGCGTGGCCGAAGAACGTGCCACGCGCATCCGCCCGGCTATTGCTGATCGCCACGCCGCCGATCGTGGCGGCGATGCTCTCACTGTCGGCGATGGCGCTGCCGCCGAACCGGCCCCGCGCGTCGGCCAGCGAGTTGCTGATCGCCAGCCCATGATCGGCCATTGCGACCGCCCGGCTGCTGGCATAGCCGTTGCGACTCCCAATGGCGTCGCTGTTGGCGATTGCTCGGCCGCCGTTAGTAGCCCCGGCCACCGCGAGCGAATCGCTGTTGCCGACTGCGGTCGCAGTCGCGGAGGCACTACCGCCGTTGGAAGCCACGGAGATCGCGGTGGCTTCGCCCGCCAAGGCGGCACTGGTCAAGAGGAGCGGGAGTCCCACGGTCACTGCGAGCAGGCGTCTCATCTTCGTTCTCCTTCTTCAGGGGGCGAGCGGCTCGCCCGGTTTCATGGTCTTGTCCGGCGGGTTGGACGGGGTGCCGGCGCGGATTATTCAGCGTCAAAGGGCGGAAAATGACCGCGAGAACGATTATTCTGCGAGTTGAGAAGTCTTTCGTTTTTTAGTGAATAACGTGAATCGCTTAGCCGTCGAACAATTGGAATTTCGTCTGGTCGACTTGGCCGCGACCGGCGACCGCGAGGCCCGCCGAGAGCTGTTCGAGCGGCACCGCGCGGCCGCCTACCGCGTCGCGCTGCGGATTACCAGACGCGAGGAAGATGCATTGGATGTCGTGCAGGACAGCTTTATCCGGGCGTTCGACCGCTTGGCCGATTTCCAGCGGGAATCCGGCTTCAAAACCTGGCTCCTGCGGATCGTCTCAAACAAGGCCCTCGATCTGCTCCGAGCCCGGAAAGTGCGGCTGGCAATATCGCTCAACCGTGGCGACGAGACGCCCGGTCTGGAGTTGCCCGCGGCGGATGCCGGTCACCGCCCGGGACGTCAATTGGAGCGTCGTGAACTGGCCGAGCGGTTGCATCAGGCGCTCGCAGCATTGTCGGCGGAGCAGCGCGCCGTATTCGCGTTATACGCCGGCGGAGATATGACCTACGGAGAAATCGCGGAAGTGTTGGGCATCCCGATCGGCACGGTGATGAGTCGGCTGTACCACGCCCGACGCCGACTTCATGAGCTGTTACCGGATTTGGCTCCAGGCGGCCCCGAACGCGCACCAGCGTAGGAAAACGTGATGGACCGGTCGCAGGACAATCTGAACGATGCTTTGCGGTTTGTCGAGGCCGGCGACCTCGACGCACTCAGCCCGGACCAGGCCGCACGGCTCGAAGCCGTCTTGAATGACGAGCCGCTCGTCGCCGCGCGCGTGTCTAATTGCATTCCGACTCCTGATCCAGCCTTGGCGGCCGCGCTGGAGCAGCTTGAGAAGCCCGCCTGGCCGTCGGCTGAGCGGTGGAATCGTGTTTGGGGCCGAATCGAGGCGGCCACGCCTTCTGGATTCACGCCGGGCGGGAGAGGCTTGACGCGGATTCTCCAAATCTGGAAACCGTTGGCGGCGGCGGCGGCGTGCCTCGTCCTGGCCGCTTTATGGACCGGGCAGACGCCCGCGATGCAATTGGCGACCGACGTCGTGATCAATGAACTCGAGGTGGGCGAGGGGGCCTTGCCGTTCGTGGTATCAGTCGGCGGCGACGAGGGTATTAAAGTAATCTGGGTGCTCGAGGGCGAAAGCTGACGGTAACGAAACGTGTTCTACCGCGGCTGAGTAGGCACCTAAAGGTCGCCCCGTCTTCATATATCTTCATGGCCGTAACGCGTTAATCTGCGGGTTGGGTGGCCCACCGCTTTAGGGCCTGTCGGTTTAGTCGCCGCCGCGGAGCGGTGGTAGGCAGCCTCTGTTCGCCTGGTTGAAGGCCGTGCAGGCCCATAGCCATTCCGTCTTAACCTTATCCAAGCCCCGCAATAAAAACTGACGAAGCCCCAGAATCTGCTTGAGCACCGCATTGGGCGTCTCCGCCAAGTGCGCTCGCCGAGCGGTCCAGCTTGCCGCTCTGGGACCGCCGCGGCAGCCGAGCCCAATCCGATTCAGCTACATTCATCTCGGCGAGCACGTCCGCGTCAACGATG
>JAGMDK010000508.1 GCA_023128695.1 Phycisphaerae bacterium | reverse complement strand
CGTGGCCGACACGCTCCAGCATCTTGCCCCCTTCGGCGAAGGCAACCCCCGCCCGCGTCTGGCGACCACGCCGGTCGAGTTGGCCGAGCCGCCGCGCGCGGTCGGGGCCGGCGGCGCCCACCTGCAATTCACCGTCCGCCAAGGTAACACCTATCGCAAGGCGATCGCGTTCGGCCGCGGCCCGCAAGCGGAGCAACTCCTCCAGCACCGTCACCTGCGGGTGGCGTTCGAGCCGATCATCAACGAATGGAACGGGCGGCGCAACGTCGAACTGAAGATCATCGATTGGAAGCCGGCCCAGGATACATAGCTGCCAGCCGGCCGGGATATACTGCAAATGTAAACAAGCAGCGATCCCATGGCAGCGAGGCCCGGGCATCCTCCAATCAGTCCCCCGCCCCGTTCGCCTGCCCTACGGGCAAGTCGTATTCATCACCGCCACGAACGGATCGATGTCGCGCCAGTTGACGGTCCCGTCGCCGTTGACGTCGTTGTTGTCAAACGAGCAACTGGGTTCCCCGGGGGCGAACATGGCCTCCCAGGCCGCCACGTTGTCGTTCATGGCCGCGACAAAGTAATCAATGTCACGCCAGGAAATCGCCTCGTCGCAGTTGGAATCGCCGGCACATACCGGCGGCGTCTCGCAGGGATTCGGCGGGCCGCAGTCGGTGAACGGCCCAACCCACTCGCCGCCGGACCCGGTACACTGTGCCTCCGTTTGGTCTGCGAGGCAAAGCGTGCCAATGCAACAGGCCCCTTCGGGCTGTGGGCAGGGGTTCGGGTCACAGGTGCTTCCCGGACCCAGGAAGTTGCCGTAGAGGGCCTCGCACTCGAATCCGAAGTTCTCGAGGCATTGCCCGGTGATCAGGCAGCAGGCCCCCGCGACACAGACATCGTCGTTGCAATTGGTGCCGTCACCGGCATACACGCCGTCGATCGCCGCGCAGTCACTGGGGCTGATCAATTGCAAGCACCCGCCCATCCGGCAGCAGGCGCCGCGGGGCGTGCAGGTGATCTCGGCGCAGGTCAAGCCTTCGTGCCAGGTCGCGCCGAACTCACCCTGGCAGTCCGACTCCTCGATCTCGTTGGCGCAGTTGCCGTTGGCGTAGCAGCAGGCCCCGGTCGCTTCCTGGCAATCGATGATTGCCCGAATGGCAAGATCGCCCGAGATGAGCATGCAGAAGTCGTACCAGTTCCACCCCATCCCCAGGTCGCCATAAAGGACGTTCCGGTTGGACTGACACTCGTCCGTGTCGCGAACGACGCTCGGCCCCCCGTTGCCCACGTCGGTGGGATTGTAGAACTCGAGCGTGACGTAAAAGTTCTCGCCGGCAATCACCGGGACCTCGAGCGGGATCGTCTGGGCCTCGTCGAGATAGCGGAACTCGTTTATATACCCCGGCGTCATCACCGGACCTTCGAGCAGCGCCAACTCCGCGCCGGGGATTGGAAAACCGGCCCCGGTGTAGATGTGGATCGCCTCCTCCAGGCTTTGGGGATGGCCGGGCGTTCCTTCCAGCCAGATGATCTGAACCGCGACGATGGTTCCGTCGCACGGCGAGGTGAGCCGAGCCCCAGCCTGCTCCCCCATGAGAAAGTTCCCCACGATGACCGCCTGACCGAAATCCACGACCGAATCGTTCTTGACGACGACTTCCTCCGCCACCGCGGGGAACGTGAATACCAACATGGCAAGACACAGGGGCACCACGTGCCCGGTCAGCTTTAGGCCCTTCATTGTCTTCCTCCGAGGTGAAAATTGCACTTTCCCAGTACAGCTATTGTATTTTTACGGATTCCACCGCCCGGTTCAACTAAAAACCACTGTTTTGGTTGATTCCGTGACAAACGTATCCGCCGCGGCCGGGACAGAGCCCGGACGCTACAGTTCGCGGCCGCAGGTCTCGGCCAGGGGTTTGAGGTTGGTCATCAATTCGCGGAACTGGTCCAGATTCAGGGTTTGGGAACCGTCGCTCCAGGCCTGCTCCGGGTTCGGGTGTACTTCGATCAGCAAACCGTCGGCTCCACAGGCAATGGCCGCCTTGCTCATCGGCGGAACCAAATGGGCCCGGCCCGTGCCGTGTGACGGATCGACGACAATGGGCAGGCTGCTGATGCGCTTGACCTCGGGGACCACCGCCAGCGCGAGTGTGTTGCGGACATAATCCTCGTGCGCGCGGATGCCGCGCTCGCAGAGAATCACGTTGGGGTTGCCGGCGTTGATGATGTACTCCGCCGCCAGCAGGTATTCATCCAACGTTGCGCTCCACCCCCGTTTGAGCAGGACCGGTTTTTCCTGTTCACCCACGGTCTTGAGCAGCGGCGTGCAATGCATGTTCCGCGAGCCGACCTGCAAGACGTCGGCGTACGGCCCGACGCGCTCGACATGCAGACAACACATCACTTCAGTAACGATCGCCAGGCCGGTCTTCTCCCGGGCCTTGGCCAACATCTCCAGCCCGGATTCCTCAAGACCTTGGAAGGAGTACGGCGAGGTCCGCGGCTTGAACACGCCGCCCCGCAAGGCCGCCGCTCCGCAGTCCGCCACCGCGGTAGCGGTTTCGAGCAAGCGGGCTTCGTTCTCGACGCTGCACGGGCCGGCAATGATGCCGAGCTTTCGCCCGCCGATCACTGCCCGTGGTCCTAGCGGGACCTCCCGGGTGCCGGTGTCGGCGCTGCCGGCGGCGCGGTCCGCGGCGAGTAAAGGGGCGGGCTTGTCGAGCACCTGGTCCACCATGGGAGCGAGTTCCAGGCGGGCCCGATCAAACCGCCGGCTGACCTCGAGCAGTTCCACAACGCTCCGCGTGTCCCCTGGGATAACGTGACTATTGACCCCCATGTCGTCCAAAAGCTGCACGACCTGGTCGACATGGTCCCGAGAACTGCGAGGGTTCATGACCACAATCATGCCGCGTCCCTCCTACAAGCGACCGCAGGCGCTCCCGAACCAGCGCATCACTGCCCTTATATGCCCAGCGCCCATCTGCCGATACCGTCTGGCCCTCTGAGCCCGTACAACTACGCTACCGCTTTGACTTGCCGATTTCAAGCCCAAACAGCAGTCGGGGCTCGGTTAATGTGCACCGTCGCCGCTCGCCGTACGATCAATTTGCCCGGTCCTTCGGGATCATGGCGATGCTACATTCGTCAGGCACGGAGGCCTGACGCTACATCGATCAATTCGCCCGGTCTTTCGGGATCATGGCGATGGCCTCGATCTCGACCAACAACTCTGGGCGGCAGATGCGGGCCTCGACGCAAGTGCTGGCCGGCAAGGGGTCGAGGGCTTCCTCCTCATAGAACGCGTTACGAACTTCGTTAAACTCGTCGTAGGTTCGAAAGTCGGCCAGGTAGCAGGTCGTACGGATCACGTCGTGCCAGTCGGTGTCTTCACTTTCCAGCAGGGCCTTGATGTTTGTCAAGGTCCGTCGGGTTTGGGCCTTTACGCCGCCGGGATGGATCGACTGCCCGTCTTCATCCACGGCGGCGGTCCCCGAAATGAACAGCATCACGCAGTTGTCCAACTCCACCCGCATGCCCCGGGAGAAAGAGACCTTCTTCGCATAGTCATAGGCCTCGTTCAAGACGCCCTTATTTTCGATCGAGTTTTTTTTGATCCGTGTTTTCGCTTTTGCTGCTAACGCCATCGCTTCGTCATCTCTCCAGTGAACATAGAAAACATCATCATCGCCTGAACACCGATAGTATACCCGAAAACGCGACGCGGTTCACATTTAACGTCTTCTCGCGGCGTGTTTTTCGGTTGCTTTTCGCCGACTTACACCGCCCAAATCAGCGCAGCGCTCACGGAACACCTTTGGTTGTCGGGTTCTGTTGCCATACGACCACTTGCCGGTCGGCCAGCACGTTTTCCAGCGTCTGCCGTGTTCCGTCCGGCCAGATGATTACCAGTCGATCAGCTTTGCCATGCTGCCCGAGGCCGAAGTGGAGTCGCGGGTCGTGTTGGGCCAGGTAGCCGCCGGCCGACAGCCGCGGCTGGACCATCGTGCGCCCGCCGACCGTTACCTTGACGAGGGCCCCAAGCGCGTCCCGGTTCCCCTCACGGCCGATCAGTATAACGCGAAGCCAGTGCCGCCCATCGCGCGGCGTGTCGTTCCGCAACAAGGACGGGCGGTCATTCAAGTGGTTGACCAGCAGGTCGATGTCCCCGTCATTGTCGAAGTCCGCCCGGGCCACGCCGCGGCTGACGAATTTTTTCGCCAACGCCTCTCCGGCCGTGTCCGAGACGTCCGTGAATCGTCCGCGTCCGTTTCCGGCAAATAGCCGGTCTTCTTGAGCATCGAGTCGGCAGGCGTCGCCGTTGGCGATATAGGCGTCGCAGTTCCCGTCGAGGTCGAAGTCCGCCAGAATGCCGCCCCAACTGTGGTAGCGCGTCATCACCGCGGCCAGTCCCGAGCGGACCGCCACGTCCTCAAACAATCCGCGTCCGAAGTTGTGGTAGAGACAGCACATGTTCATGTCCGGCACGAGGATGTCGAGCCACCCGTCGCCATCGTAATCGGCGATCTCGACAGCCATGGCGGCGGCGCCGGCGCCGGCCTCGCTGAACGCCACGCCGGCCAGCAAGGCCCGGTTTTCAAACGTGCCGTTTCCCTGATTATGAAGGAGGTAATTCTCCATCGCGTCATTGGAGACGAAGACATCAAGGAGGCCGTCGTCGTCGTAGTCCAGGGCGCCCACCCCCATGGCCCGCCCGACGGGCTTGATTTCAATTCCCGCCGCGCGCGTTACGTCGGTGAACGTGCCGTCGATATTGCCTCGGAACAGCCGATCCTGCTGACCGGCGTACGCCAACGGGCTACGGACAATATGCTGCCTGTCCGTGGGGGTGTTGCTCGGATCGTAGGTCAGATAGTTGCCGAGATAGAGATCCAGCCGCCCGTCGCGGTTGTAATCGAAGAAGACCGCGCCCACGCCGAAGTTCGGGTCGTCGACGCCGGCGGCCTGGGCTACTTCAGTGAATGTGCCGTCACCGTTGTTGCGATAGAGGAAATTGGGGCCGTAGTTCGTGACGTAGAGGTCCTGATCCCCGTCGTTGTCGTAGTCGGCCGCGACCACGGCCATGCCGTAGCCCGGTTTCTTCAAGCCGGCGCGCACGGTGACGTCTTCGAACGTGCCGTCCCCCCGATTGCGATAGAGACGATCGCTCGCGGCCAGCGGCGTGTCCCGACGCCTTGGGTCGCGTTCCAGGTCGGAAACCCCCTGAATCCAGCAGCCGCTGACCAGATAGATATCCAGCCGGCCGTCGTTGTCAAAATCAACGAAACCGCAACCGACGCCGGTCGACTCGACGATATTGGTCATCTCGTCATCGCCGATGGTTTCGACGAAATCGATCCCGGCGGAGGCCGTCACGTCGGTAAAAACGATGGGCGCATTCGCGTTCCGCTCGCCGGCGGCGGCGCGGACGGCGACTGTGAACACCAGCACCGGCGTGCCGTCTTCCTGCTTCCATTGGCGGACGTAGCGGCCGCGCAGCTCGACGTCGAGATCGGCGACCGCGGAAGCCAATAGTGGCTCGTTACTCATATCGTACTGGGGCAGCGGCGCCGCCGGCACGGCGAGAACAGCCAGCGCGAGCGCCGCGCAGGCAGCCCAGAGTGGCCGAGCAAGCGACAAACTTAAGTAACGATCAGACCGCACCAATTGATCCCGGAAAGTGGTCTCTCACACAGGAGCCATTATCGAGCGACCGCCTCGCGGGTCAATGGCACCGGTGGAAGTGCGAGTGTCGTGATGTGATTAAACTGTGGGGCAACCGGGGTGGCACTGTCATGGCCTGCCCCCGTTTTATGTGCCAGCCGTTATGAGAGTCTGGTCCTCGGTTTCCAGTTTCGCTTCCCCTTTCTCTCCGGAGGGGAAGCATGTCGCGTCCTGTTTCGCCAAACCGGCGGGTAGGCGAACAGGGCGGGGCGGAAGCGGTTTCGGGGCCCAACGTTTTTCTTCCTCCGACCGTGATCGTGGGATATGATGCAAGTTGTGGGGGGAACAATAGAAACGTGCGGATAACCGGGGGAAAAAGGTAGTGATGCGCGCGAATCTGCCGGGTAGCGTCCCCAATCTGACCGACGAGGTCGTCGCCGCGGCGGCGGCCGGCTCCGAGTTGGAGACCGCGCGTGTGGTGGACGCTCTATCCCAGCAGAGCCGACTCATGGTTGCCGCCCGTCTGAGCACGTCGCCGGCCCGGATGAGTGCCGTGGATGATGTAGCCCAGGCCGCGATTCTCGGGTTGACTTCGTCGCTCGCGCGGCTGGAGAACCAGACGGTGCGGGGACTTAAGGCCTATTTCTCAAGCATTGTAGCCCATAAGGTGGTCGATTTCCTTCGTCAGCAACCAAAAGCGGGGGCCGGCGGCAAGCCGGTCTCGCTCGACTCGACCGTGAGCGGTTTCTCAGAGCCCGGCCCGCTCTGGCAACTCCTCTCCGATTCTGGAACCTCGCCCATAAGTGCCGCCGATCGCGCCGATCAGATCATGCGGCTGATGACCGAGTTGGGGAAGCTCAAACCCGAGCACCGCGAAGTCATCACCATGGCGTTTTTCGACCAATTGCCCAGCGGTGAGATCGCCCAGCGGCTGAACGTTTCCCGGGCCGCCGCCGCCATGCTGCTCGTGCGGGCGATCAAAGCCCTGCGGCGGAACATGACCGGCTCGAGCGAGTTGCATTAGTGCATCGTCACGCTTTGGTTTTCGGGTCGCGTTGTGTGTGCCACTGCTCTTGAGCAGTGTCTTCTTGTGCCGACAATGGCCCTGGCACTGCTCAAGAGCAGTGGCACACGCGCCCTGGCACTGCTCAAGAGCAGTGGCACAACAGCCCGTCAATTAAGGCTTGTCAGGGCACTAGAGCAGAAAACGGCACATGCGGTAACATGGTAGTCATGCCTCAAACGCCCGAACCCGAAGCGGACGACGCCTTCGCCGATCGGCTGGATCAGGCGCTGGAAGCTCTGTGGCAGGGCGACGGCACATCGTTGGACGGGTTACTCAAGGATACCCGAGACGCCAGCCCGCCCGTGCGGGAGCTGTTCCGGGGGGTGCTCACCCAAGCCGCCGAGAGTTCGGCGACGGTCGGCACCCAGGTGGGGGAATATACGATTATTCGAGAGATTGGGCGC
>JAGMDK010000507.1 GCA_023128695.1 Phycisphaerae bacterium | reverse complement strand
GACACGGCCGTGCCACCCATCGCGCACGGTCATGGCGTATTATCGCGCACGGTCATTTAGTAACCTCAACATCGCATCCACACTCAGCTCCCCAATCGAGCTCACCACGGCGTGCCCCTGCCCGACACGTTCCGCCGGTCCGATGCCGATCACCCACATGCCCGCCGCCACACCTGCCGCCACGCCCGCTTCCGCGTCCTCGACGACGACGCAGCGTGCCGGCGGCACTCCCAGCAGCTCGGCCGCCACCAGAAACACCTGCGGGTCGGGCTTCGAGCGCGGGGCCGTGTTCGCATCCACAATCACATCCAGCAACGGCCCAATGCCCAGCCGTTCCACCACCCGCCCCGCGTTGCGACTCGACGAGGCCACCGCCACACGCACACCCCGCGCCCGCAACCCGTGCAATAGTTCCAACGCTCCTGGAAACAAGTCGCTCGGCGTCATCTCCGCGACTAATCGCAAATACTCCTCATTTTTCCGCTCCGCCAGACGCTGCTGCTCGGCCTCGCTGAAGCGGCCCTCCTGACCACGGAGCAAAATCGCTAGGCTGTTCGACCGATTCAGACCCCGCATCTCCTCGTAGGCCCGCCGATCGAACGGTATGTCCAACTCATCCGCGACGACCCGCCAACTTCGATAGTGCAACTCCGTCGTCTCTGTCAGCACCCCGTCCAGATCAAAAATCGCAGCCACAACCTGCTTATCATCCGTCTCCGGCCGCACGGATTTCTCCATTTGCTGCATCGGCTACATCCCGGCTGTTCTCTTAACAGGCCGCCGACTCAAAGACTCCCCAGCCGAGAGAGCTTACCCACAGGATACCTGACGTCAGCCCTCACAGGCGTAAAAAACAAAAAAAGGATGAAAATGATTCTATTTGACGTGCATTTTTTGAATCATGTGCTATATTACATATAGAACTAACATGGTACGGAATCGAGATGGATTGCGCTACAACGCCAAGCTGAGAAGGCTTGAGCCCGATAATCCGTAGGCTGTCCCGCTGGTCGCAAGCTCGCAGGTCGACGCCGCCACCGGCTTGGTTTGCGCGATCAAACGGTAACTTGGAACGTACTGGGTAGTAGAGTGTCTAACAAAATAGGTCTAGCACCGGCATTCCTTTGGCCCACTAAGGACCCCGGCTGCCTGGGACCGCCGCGAGGACACCCATGTCCTCGTACAATAAAGGTGAGCCGTAGACAACTACGGAAGTGCTTTATGAGAAGGGAACTTACAAAACAGAACGCGGAGTCGAAACCGGTCTCGAATCTCCGTAAAGTCAACCCAACGGCGAAGATGCCGACGACCGCCATCTTGCGCCGTCTTTCCGAGAGCGACCGTGAGCTGCTCCAGAAACGATTGTCCGAACCCACCGAATGTCAGTATCACCCAAGCTTTCGGCGGTCGCGGATGCCGGGGTCCGAATCGGAATCGGCGTGGGAAACGAAACGTCCGCCGCGCTCCGTGATCGCGCACGGCGATAATACTCTGTCATTATCCAGGGCCAACTCCCGCCAAGTTCTCTCGGCGGAGGCAGAGCGCACCTTATTCCTGCGTTTCAATTACTGCCGCCATCGCGTGATGCGTATTCTCAGAAAGTATCGTGGCAGACGCCTGGATGCCGCCGGCACGCGCGAGCTCCTGCGTTGGGAACACCTGGCACAGGACACCCGGGCCGAGATCGTCCGCGCCAACACCTCTCTCGTGCTGGCGATGGCCCGGCGTGCGAGACATACGAGAGTGGAGCTCGGCGAATTGGTCTGCGAGGGAAATCTGGCCTTGGTGCGGTGCGTGGACAAGTTTGACGCTTCACGCGGATTCAAGTTCAGCACCTACGCTTGCCGGGCTATTCTGGCCGGCTTTTCGCGGACCGCCGCCAAGGCCACCCGTCTCCGCGCCCATTTTCCAACGACCTATGATCCGGCGATGGAACGCAGCGATTACCTCGATCGTAAGCGGGAGCGGATCGAGTTGGAGTGCGTGGACGAATTGAAAGAGATTTTGTTTGAGAACTCCGCTGAGTTGAGCGCCGTCGAGCGGCGAGTGCTGGATGCCCGCTTCTTACTCGGCCGCGAGAGCGCTTCGGCGACCGGTACCCGACGCCGAACTCTCGACCAGGTCGGGACGCTGCTGGGTGTCAGCAAGGAGCGGGTCCGTCAGATTCAGAACCAGGCCATGGGCAAGCTGCGGGCCGTCCTGGAACAGCGCCTGCCGGTCGCCTCGTAGGAAACTCCTCTCGCAGTACGCTTCCCATACCAGCAGCAGGCCGGTGAGGTTTTTCACCGGCCTGCTCTCTTTACCTAATTCTGATCGCTACTCAGACACTCTACCGGCGTTACGGACAGGTCGTATTCATGAGCGCGACAAACGGGTCGATATCCCGCCAGTTGACGGTCCCGTCCTCATCCACGTCGTTGTTCCAGAATGAGCAAGTTGGCAAGGCGGGGGCAAACATATCCAGCCAGGCTTGCACGTTGTCGTTCATGGCCGCGACGAAGTAGTCGATGTCACGCCAGTTAATTTCACCGTCACAGTCGCTGTCGCCCAGGCACTCGACAAACGCGACGCAGCTTATCAAGGCACAGATACTGCCGTCACCCTGTGCAATTCCGCCATTCGTGTAGCAGTCGATGACCGTCTCGTGTGTGCAGGAGCCGTCCGGATAGCAGCAGGCCTGCTCACCAACTGCCGGGCAAGGATTCGGCGTGCAGGTAGTATCGTCGCCGAGGTAGGTGCCGCCAGCCACGATGCAGTCGGACTCATCCTGCACACTGCACGTCGCACCGACGCAGCAGGCGCCGGTCGGTGCAGGCGGACAGGTCGTATTCATGAGCGCGACAAACGGGTCGATATCCCGCCAGTTGATGGTCCCATCGTCATTGACGTCGTTGTTCTCAAACGAGCAAGTGGGCGTTCCGGGGAGGAACATGGCCTCCCAAGCCGCGACGTTGTCGTTCATCGCGGCGACTAAGTAGTCGATATCTCGCCAGTTAATCTCCCCATCGCAGTCACTGTCGCCGCGGCACACGGTCACGATGCAGGGGTTCGGGGTACAACTGATCCCGTCGCCCAGGTAGATTCCGCCGGCATCGAGGCAGTAGTACTCATTCTGCACGCTGCACGTCGTACCGACACAGCAGGCACCGGTTATGTCTGAACACGGGTCAGGTGGGCCACAGTCCGTGCCGTCGCCGATGTATATCCCACCGGCCACGCCGCAGTAGTATTCGTTCTGTACACTGCACGTCGTGCCGACACAGCAGGCACCGGTTATGT
>JAGMDK010000506.1 GCA_023128695.1 Phycisphaerae bacterium | reverse complement strand
GAGTCAAGCAGAGAATCAGTTTGATATATATTGTGAACAACCCGGTTCGTGCCGGATTGGTGAAGTGCTGGCAGGATTGGCCGTGGACAAAGGTGTTTATCGAATTGTGAACGCAGGTCGGCGTTCTACGGCCGGTACGGGGCCCGGTCGCTACACTCTACGGCCGGCACGGGGGCCGGCCGCTACATTTTTTGGCCGAGGCCGACTTGTACAACGGTCTGCTATGGCCGGCGCATTTCGCCGGTGATGTCGGTGGCGCGGACGGTTCCGTCGCGGAGATTGATGATCGCCTGCCGGGCGGTCAGGACGTCGACTTTCCCCGTCTCTTGGTCGAGGGAGTAAACCCGCGCCTCGCCGCCGGGCGGACCCTGGACGTGTAAACGGCTTTCTTCGCGGTCAAACTCCACCCGCTCCGCGAAGACCTCCCGCTCGAGCGACCCTTGCACGTCCCGCACATACACACTGCCGGACGCCAGCAGCGACACCAACTGCATCGGCCTCCGCGTCAGGGCTCCGCCACGCGCTGGCCGCGTACCCACCTGGTCCGCCGCAAACCAGCATTCCAGCCGCTCGCAATCCATGCCGACGTTGCGGCTTTCGAGGTTCTCGGGCAGTGGCAGAGCCAGGTTGACCATTTCCGCGCCGGCCCGGTGTCGGAAGCGGACCGCCTCTTCGAAGACAACTGTATCCCGTCGCCCGGGACCCTCCGGTCCCAGCGTGTACGTCATCCGCCCCCGACATTCCATCGCCGTCTGGCTGGGACCGCGGGTAATTAACGCCGACGGGATCCCCAACGCCGCCCGGGCCGGCTCGGCGTCTTCGAGCCCGCGGCGGTTAGTCATCAGTAACTGCGTCACACCGGTGGTGAAGATCTGCCGCTCGGGGATTTCCACACGCAGCAGCGGGGCCGAGATGCTGGCGTGCAGCACGGGACTATCATCGCCGTGCTCGTAGCTCTCGCTCGTCACCAGGGCGTCTGTAGCGATCAGCCGTAAGGGTTCCTTGCGCATGCGCTCGGTTTCAGCGCTGCCGCGCAGCGCGAGGGCATCGTCGCTGGTCTGTTCCTGCCGGCTGCCTTCGACTAGCCGCCGGGTCTGCCGCCATAATGCTACCCACGGTGATCTCGTATCCGGCCGCTCCGGTTCCGGGACGTCTTCCAGCACTAGCGTGAGGGTCTTGGCTTGCAGGCGCTCCTCGCCGCTCGAGGCCAGCACGTCGCCCTCGAACCGCACTTCATTCTCCCGGCCGTCGACGTGTAGCCGCTCGGTACAGGCGACGGCGATTCGTGTCGGGTCCTTTCGGCGTTGGCCTTGGAGACTACGCCGGGTTTTGAATGAGAGCCGTGACGGTCCGTCCACGTGCAAGGTCTGTTCGGCCCGGTCGAGGTCGATCAGCTCGCCGCGCACCGTGTACGGCCGGGCATGCACCAGGCCATGCTCGTCGGGAGAGCCGCTGACGGTTGCGGTCGTCAACTGATTCAAGCCTTCGAAGACGGCGGCGATCCGCCGGCCCCGCGCCGCGACCTTGTTATCCGGATCGATCAGCTCGGCCTCGCCCAGCACCTCGAGCGTGCGAATGAGAAGGCTCGGCCCGTCGGCGGCCGCTTCCTCCGGCGGCGGGGCCAGGCCGGCGACAACCTGATTACCGCTGATATACGCCCGATCACGCGTAATCCGCACTGCGCCGAGGGCGTTCATCCGCCGCGGGTACAGGTTGCGCTCGGGTGTCAGGCCGAAGGCGAGTTCAAGTTGCTCGCAGTCGAGCGCGCCGCCGCCGCCAGCCAGGTGTACCGCGCCCCAGGCCGTGGCCGTGTCGAGCAGCTCTTCGAGCGACTGGTCGCCGGCGTCCGGGCGGAAGGCGACGTGGAGCCGATGCGACATTAACTCCTGCTCGCCGAGATCGACCTGCACGTCGCCGACGAACGTGGCGGCTTCGAGTCGGTCGAAGTCCATGATGGCATCGACGACCGGCTGCGTCGCGGGGGCGCCCTCGGCGAGGTGCAGCTCGGCCCAGTACGAACTGCGGATCGCGGAGAAGCGGGCGTTCTCGCCCTCCCCTCGTTGCGAACGCAGCTCGACGTCGCCGACCAGCTTCACGATCCGCTCGTCGCGATCGACGTACACGCCCGCCGCCGAGGCCGAGAGATTCTTCCCCAGCGCGAACTCGACCGTTTCGCCCGCGACCGGATCGAGCCAGATGCGCTGGGTTTCGTCGTGATATTCGACCTTCCCGCACTCCGCGCTGCCGTCGCCACGCGTCATGATCACGGGCGAGCCGAGGGCGACGAAGTGCAGCCGGGGGTTTTCTTCTTCTGCTGGTGAAGCAGCCGGTCCAAGTTGCAGGCTGCCGTTCCAGCGGACTACCAGCCGGTTCCCCCGCGCGCGGGCCGGGCGACTCGCGGGACCGCTGGTCGCGGACGGCCGCAACAAGCGTCCCGCCCCGCTGCCGAGGTCGAACAGCAGCCGCACTTCGTCCGCCTGCAACCCGGCGACACACTCGTTTTCACGGTACTGCTCGGCGACGATCTGCCCCGTCAATGTGCAGGCGTACGCGGTCGGC
Source organism: Phycisphaerae bacterium (assembly GCA_023128695.1). Lineage (GTDB taxonomy): Bacteria > Planctomycetota > Phycisphaerae > UBA1845 > Fen-1342 > JAGMDK01. The sequence continues at coordinate 1,141 of JAGMDK010000506.1, read as the reverse complement.
CGTCGCCGCGAGCGTTTCCGGGGCGGCGGCTCGAGTGCACTACGATCCGCTTCCGACGCGGATGCCACGTTCCCACGTTCCCACGTTCCCACGTTCCCACGCGCGTCGGCACTACGATCCTCTGCCTCCACCGCCCCGAACAGTCCCGCCGGGGCGAAAAACACGAACTCCTCGCCCCGCGCGATAGTCAGCGTTTCGACGCGGTTTTCCTCCCGGCTCCAGATCAGGTTGAGCCCGGTGCCGGCGATTTCGAACTCGTCGCTCGCGACCCAGACGGAGTCCTCCGTGTGCAACTGGCCGCGTTCAAAATCGAAATCGATGCTGTCCGTGCTGATTGTGATTAGATCCAGCGGGCGTGCGGCGCGTGGGCTGCGCTGCTCGCTCGTTTCCCGGTCGATCACGATCCGTACGTTGCCCGTCAGCAGGCCCTGCTTCGGCTGAAATTGTGAGCGTTCGATACGGTCCGCTACTAACTGTCCTTCATCGGCCCACACGGTCGCGATCATCCCGCTGGGCAGCAGCATCGCCAACTCCGGCTGCGAGACGTGGATTTCCTTCTGCGAGCCGGGCACCGGCTGCCAATCGTGACAACTGAATTTGTCCGTCGGCCGGCCGGTCCGCTCGTCGTACACCGTGAAGACGATCCGCCCCCCGGCGGGCAGCTCCACATCCTCGCCGATCCGCAACGGCTCCGTGGTCTGTTGGACGTGTGGGGGGAGTCGTTTCTCGTCGCGCGGTCGGCGTGATTCGCCCCCAGGCGTGCCCACCAGCACCGTGTAGGCCACGAACAGAATGATGAGCACGGCCAGCGAGGACAAGGCCAGGACGACGTTACGAACCATAATCAGAAACTCGCGCCCGCGACGCTCTCCCGCTGAAATCCATATTAAGCCTGGCGGTCATTGAGTTCTCACACACCGGCGCGGCATACGCCCGGATGCCGCCCAGCCGTGGCCACTATGACTTTGCCAGAGCACCCACGCAAGAGCGGCGTGTCAAAATACGTCGTGAGCCGCGAGCTCGCATGAGTAACTTTACTTCCGTTGGCAAGCGGGAGGACGCGGCTCAGCGGGAGGGCGCGGCTCAGTGGGAGGGCGCGGCTCCTGCCGAGCCGGGGGCGCCGCGGCTCAGCGGGAGGGCG
>JAGMDK010000505.1 GCA_023128695.1 Phycisphaerae bacterium | reverse complement strand
GATCGGGCAACGGCGCGCATTCTTCGTGAATAAGCAGTATGGGCGAGACAATCACTAACTACTAATAACTAATAACACGACAATATGATGAACAACCTGTTATTCTCCATAAAGTTACCGTTGCCATAAAGAATGGTCACACCCTGTCACGTTCCCACGTTCCCACGTTCTTCAGCCCGCGGCTCTTCTTCAAGGTGGACAGGAGTCTTCTGGATGATTCACACACGCCCTTCCAGGTGTGCGGCACTGGTCACAGTCATCGTTCTCTCGGGCTTGCTGGGGGGCTGTGCGTCCGAGCGCGGCTTCCACTTCGACATCGCGGCGGACATGCGCAACTTCACGCCCCCAGAGTATCCCGGGCCGCGGTATTTTGGCGGTGTTTGCGCGGCCCTGCGTGAGCTGGGGCCCGGGGCGTTCATGGTGATTCCCGGCGACCTCGATCCGCCCCAGCGGGTGCGGACCACGCTCGACGTGACGCTGGGCCCCGACTACGTCTGGTACCCGGTCGTCGGCAATCACGAGCTGGACCGGCCGGAGTACATGTCGTATCTCCGCACGATCAACGCCGGCGGCAAGAAGCTGCCCGGCATCGTCCGCGCGGGCCCGCCCGGAGCGGTCGAGACGTGCTATTCGTTCGATTACCAGCACGCGCACTTCGTCGTTATCAACCAATACTTCGACGGCCGGAGCGATGCCGTCCCCGGCGGTGACATTTCCGACGCCTTGTACGACTGGCTGGCCGCGGACCTGGCCGCCAACCGCAAGCCATTCGTGTTCGTCTTCGGGCACGAGCCGAGCGTCTCGCTCCCCGACCTGACCAACGGCCGCGTGCGGCATCGCGGCAACTCGCTCGATCAATACCCGCGGCACAATCACCGTTTCTGGACGTTGCTGCGCCGACACGAGGTCGTCGCGTACTTCTGCGGCCACTCGCACAATACGTCCGTGGCGAAGATCAACGGCGTCTGGCAGCTCGACACCGGCCACGCGCGGGGCCTCGGCGACAGCGGAGCACCCAGCACTTTTCTGAAGGTGTACGTCGAGCCGGACGCCGTCAAGTGTCGGTTGTACCGCGACGACGCCCAGGGCGGGCCGTACAAGCTGGTGTATGAGGGGCGCTTGCGATAGCAGGGCCACAAGGTGAATACCTGAGTCGTGTTGACTAGCATTCCAAGAGCAGTCACGATGCGATACCCTGTGACTGAATGGAAGCTGGATGGTGCTTCAGCCGTGACTCTGTTTCCACTCCCGGAAAGAGTCGCTCTGCGTGCGAGATTGGAAGGGAGGCCGTGATGAGCATTCTGGATTGGCGGCATGACTCGCCTTTTGTGCCGCTGGCCGAGCATTTGAAGTATGTCCGCCAATGCGTGGATCTGGTTCTGCCGATGTTCGAGTGCGTCCGGGCCGGCGATTACGACCAACTCAAACAACTGACCGAAGAGGTCTACAAGGCCGAGCACGAGGCGGACAAGGTCAAGACCGAGATCCGCCGAACGATCCCGAAAGCGTTCGCCCTGCCGGTGTATCGCGGCGATCTGCTGGCGTTCGTGCACGTCCAGGACGATCTGGCGGACACCGCCGAGGACCTCGCCGTCCAACTTACGATCAAGAAGCTCGCGCTGCCGGAAGCCCTGGCGGAGAACGTGATGGCGTACGTGCGGCAGGTGGTCAAGGTTTGCGAGAAGCTCTACGACGCCCTGGCGTTGCTGGAGGACGTCGTCGAGGCGGACTTCACCGGCCCGCGGGGAGAGCGAGTGATGGCGCTGGTGGCCGAGGCCGAGCACGAGGAGTGGGTGGCCGACAAGCAGCAATACAAGCTGGCCCAGGGGCTGTTTGCCTTGGATGACGAGCTGAAGCCGACGGATCTTTACCTCTGGTCACAAATCTTCCAGAACCTCGGCGCGTTGGCCAACCACGCTGACAAGACCGCCGAGCGATTGCGGCGAATGCTGGCGCGATAGTCACGACTATCAGGGTTGCTGAACGCTAAGGGTCATTCAGAATGCCTTTTTCGCTACTCGGCTCACTCGATCTGATCCTCGGAGCGGCGTTTTACAAAGATCCGTTCTTGGTCGGGGCCTGCCTCGTCGCGGTCGGCATGTTGATCTGGGACACGATCGAGGTAGGCCGCAATGACGCCGCCAATCTCGTCAACGCCGTCTTCGGATCGCGGGTCCTGACCCGTCGGACGGCCGTCTACGTGGCGGGGATCGGCGTAGTGCTGGGAGCCGCGGCGGCGTCACCCGTGATGGAGACGGCCCGCAAGGGGATCTTCGATCCGACCAAGCTGACGATCCAAATGGCCCTCTCGGTGTACGTGGCCGTCTATATTGTCGACACCGCACTGCTGTACAGCTACTCGGCGTTCGGCATGCCCGTCAGCACGACCGCGTGCCTGGTCTTTGAGCTGCTTGGCGCATCATTCGTGCTGGGCACCGTGGAACTGGGCAAGTGGGAGGTGGTGCATTGGGCGACAGCCGGCAAGGTCGTCTTCGCGATTATCTGTTCGATCATCATTACCGGGATCGCGGCGTTCTTCATCCAGCGCATGGTGCGTGGCGCCATCCGTGACCGAACAACCAACCTCTCGGTCCTGCTCGCGCACGGCGGCTGGATCGGCGGCGGAATGCTGGCCGGGCTGACGTACTTCATGCTTGTGAAGGGCATGAAGCAGGTCGCCTTCGTGAAGTACTTGAACAAGGAGGTCGTGTCGGCCTTCGGCCCGATCCTCACGGTGGTCGTGCTGTGGGCCGTGTACGCCGCCATCATCCATGCCGTGCTCGTGATGTTCGGCAAACGGGCTGCCAGACGCTTATTCCCCGTGCTGGCGATCATCGGAATGCTCTCCATGGCGTTCGCGTTCGGCCAAAACGACTTGGCGAATTGCGCTTCGCCGGGAGTAGCCGCGCTGCACCTGATCTATCATTGGGACAAGGGAGTAGTACAAGCAACTGACCTGGATATCAGCCACTGGGCCTTGGTGGGTTGCGGGTTGTTGCTGGTATTAGGGATGATGACCCGCAACGCGCAGCGCGTGACGAGTGCCGAGGTACATGCCGGCAGCATGGCTCACCAGGTGCGCCTCTGGGCCCCGAACTGGTGCATCTGGATGGCGCGGCTATTGCTGCGTCTACGACGCCGACGGCCGGTGCTGGCTCCGCCGCCGGTGCTGACCTCGGCCGGCAAGACCATGCACTACGACAGTCTGCGGGCGTGCGTGATCCTGGCGGTCTCGGCCAGCACGATCGCGACCGCCTCCGGGTTCGGGCTCCCGGTGTCCACCACCTATGTCGCTTTTGCCGCCGTGGTGGCCACGGGCATGGCCGACCGCATTTTCCAGCGCGGCGATGCTACCTTGAAGCTGGCCCGGATGATCTGGGTCGTGTTCAGTTGGTTTGCCGCGGCCGTGATCGCGGCCTGTTGTGCTGGAGTGGTGTGTTTGTCGGTGTATAACTCTGGTCCCACGGGAATTATCATCTGTATCGGATTGAACCTGCTCGTCCGGCATATATTGAAAAAACGCGCCGATACCCAGGAGCTGCGCATCCGTGAAGCCGCCCACGAGCGAAAATACCCGGAACGATACGCCGAGGAGTACGAAGAGTAGACCCCTTGGCCGTTTGCCACAATTCTCGTGTAGCGACCGGGCTCTGTCCCGGTCGAGCGAGTTGGGTGGCCCATCGCTTTAGCCTGAAGTTCCGCTGCTAGGCGGCACGTAAGTTTCGTCAAGGATGGGGGTTGTGGTTTGGGGGGGCTTCCGTGGACTGGCTACAGGCCCAGGAGGTGGAATACGCGACCTTGTAGTTCGGTGGGCTGGCTGTCTTGCGTGAAGGTGCTGCCCTTCTGGCCGGAGCTATGGCCGGCCGGCGGCTTGTCAGCACGCTCGGCCGTGAATTGCTGGCACTGCTCACATCTGATCCGGAACCCTTTTCCTCCCGCTCCGCTTTTGAACTCACCCCGGTCCCACAGCTTCTCAAAGTCCCGGTGGCTAAGCTCGAAGAAATGATCGCACTCCGGGCAGTAGAAGCCGACGACCTCGTCAGTCGGCGGCGCTTCACCGCGACTCAGACACGAATACAGCCACCCCGCGACGACGAGCAACACGGCCGCAAGCCCGAGCAGCACAATTTCCCGTGTCGCCGCATGACGCCGACGCCCCATCGCTGCTCCTTATCAGTCCGCCGCAAAAGTAATGTAGCGTCCGGGCTCTGTCCCGGCCGTCGTCGTGTAAGAGTGTTTCCCCATGTTCTACGGCCGGGACAGAGCCCGGCCGCTACATTTCCCAACTAGCACGGACTGTCATGAACCCCGAGCCACGGCGACGGCGGATACTTGCGGGCCTCCGTGCCCTCGACGGGCTCCAGCTCATCCAGCCAATAGGCCTTGTCGTTGAGCTTGTACGCCATCAGGACGCCGCGGAACTCCGGGTCTTTCGACCGGTGAAACCGCAGCAGCAGGTGCCCGTCCTCGATGCCGACGATCTCGACTTTCCCGAGTTCGTGCGACATGACGTACCGTGGCCGCCGAGCCAGCCCCGAGCCTTGCCGCATCGCTTCGCGGAAAATTTCCCAGCCGCGGACCAGCGGGACGGCATACGGCTCATTTCCGGCGGTCGGCCGACACTGGAAAAGGTAATACGGTGGACAGCCGATAAATGATAGTTCACGATACAATTCGGCCAGCACGGCTGGATCGTCGTTAATCCCCTTGATGAGCGGGCACTGATTCACGCAGATGACGCCGCTACGAATCAAGGCATCGATCGCCGCCACGGCCTCGTCGGTCAGCTCGCGCGGGTGGTCGAAGTGCGCCATCAAGTAAATCCGCTTCCGTGGCGTCGAATGGGTCCGAAACAGCTTGAGCAACTCGGGATCGCCGAGGATGCGGAACGGGTCGAACGCCGGCATTTTTGAGCCGATGCGAATAATCCGGACGTGGGGGATTCCGCGCAGTTCCTCGATGATGTCGCGGAGCCGGCGGGTGCTCATTAAGAGCGGGTCGCCGCCGGTCAGTAGGACGTTCGTGACCTCCGGGTCGCTCGCGATATGGCGAAGACCCTCGGAGACGTCGTTCGTCACCTCGTCGTTCTCGTCCATGAACAGCCGCTTGCGGAAACAGTAGCGGCAATACGCCCCGCAAACCTCGTTGCACAGCAGCAGGACGGTATGTTGGTATTTGTGTTGGACCCCCGGCGCGACGGTTACAGACGCCTCGTTGCTGGCATCGAGAATCCCCCAATCACTCAGTTCCTCAACCCGCGGGATGATCAATTGGCGGATGGGGTCGTTCGGATCGTTCCAATCGATCAGCTTCAGATAGTAGTCATTGGCCCGTAGAACGTACTTTTCCGTGACTTTCCTGAGTTTTTCGCGTTCTTCCGGCGGGATGTTCGGGATCTGGTCTACGGAGCGGATATATTTGACGCGTCGACGGAGGGCGGCCGGCAACCGAATGTTTGATAGATCGACAGTAGTCATACAGTATCCTCCTCCCCAGCAGCACTGGGGGTTACGAGCCGGAACCTGTATGTGGTCGAGTTTCCTCTCACAGTTGGCGGCTAAGAACCATGATGAGAACCGGCTTGCGGCAGAAACCCAACCGCTGGCGCCGCCATATGCCAGCCCCTCGGCTACTCCGGCTATATTACATAGTAGGGTAGAAACCGCCTTCTGGCAATTTAATGGTGATATGGGGGGCCGATAATGTGCTGGCCTCAAAGGCTCAAGCGATTCTTCGGATTACAAAACCGTACCATTTACATAACACATAATTGTCAACCGCCGCGTCGAAAGACGGCGACGATGTCCTCGATCGGAACCACGAACAGTCGATTGTCGCCCTCGAAATCCACGGGGATCGTGTTCTTTGGGTTGAAGAGCACCTTGTCATACTGTGCGATCGGGTAGTCCTCGTCGCGCTCGACTTGGGCCGAGACGGCCACGACCCGTCCGGTGAGCGTCGGGATTTCAATGTTGCCGGGGAGTTGGATGCCCCCCTTGGTGGTTTTTTTGTCCTCATCCTTCCGGATCAGGACCCGCTTCCCGAGCGGCTCGACCGTTTCAAGCTGCTGCTTGCTGCCGCTGGCTGGTTTCATACGATTCCTCTCGCTTCGTTTATCGAGACCGTATCCTACTGCCCTCGCAACGGCTCCGCGAGCCGCCGAAGAGGCAAATCGATATCCGAAATACACGGCCGAAATGAAGGCCCCTTGACTTGATGGTAAGTTCTTTTCTGACAATACTCTGTGCTATCTGAGTTCTCTGCGGTTGATAGCATACGGGCTCTCAAACCGGTATCCGGCAATGACTAAGGCTGACCCGCCGAAATCGACGCGTGACGTTCCTCAACTTCCACTACGCCCCCCAGACATGCACAAAGGGCACGCCGGTCGTGTGGCCGTCCTCGCCGGCAGCCGGGGTATGAGCGGGGCGGCGGTATTGTCCGCCCTCGGCGCTCTCCGCGGCGGCGCGGGCTTAGTACGCGTGTACTGCCCGGAGTCAGTTCATCCTATCGTGGCGGCCAGTGAGCCCTGCCTGATGACGGTGCCGATCGGCGAGGATGAAAAGGGGTGGATTGTGTCTGGGCCAGCGGTCAAGCAACTCGATCTAGACTGGGCCGATGTACTTGCGATTGGACCGGGGCTGGGTCAGGGGCTCGGCCGGCCGGAACTGGTCAGCTTCCTGGTCCGCGAGTTTGACGGCCCGGTCGTGGTCGACGCCGACGGATTGAATAATCTCGCCGCCACGGCTGGGAAGGTCTGGCAGTCGCGTGTTGATCGCGCCACGATCATCACCCCGCACCCAGGAGAAATGGCCCGACTACGTGCCGGGGCCGGCATGAGTCCTATAACTAACAAAGGCGACGACTCGCGCATCACCATTGCACACGAATACGCCTGCTATGCGGGGATCACTGTTGTTCTGAAGGGGCACCGGACCGTCGTCTGCACGCCCAGCGAGGTCTACGTCAACACCACCGGCAACCCAGGGATGGCTACCGGCGGCATGGGCGACGTGCTGACCGGCCTGATCGCAGCCCTGCTCGGCCAGGGCCTGGATGCCTTCGCCGCGGCACGCCTCGGCGTCTACGCCCACGGCCTCGCGGCCGACCACTGCGCGAAACAGATCGGCCCCATCGGCTACCTGGCTCGGGACGTGGCGGATGAGCTACCCGCGGCCCTATACCAAGCATCCCGGGCGCGTATCGGCTTCATGTGACCACCCGCGGCTAACAGTCCGCCGCAAAAGTCCGTGCCGGTCGGGAAATGTAGCGGCCGGGCTCTGTCCCGGCCGTGGAATGCGGGGGAACGTTCGTCCAAGACGACGTCCGGGACGGAGCCCGGCCGCTACATAACTTTTGCGCGGGGGCCCTGATAGCGGTTGTGAGCGTGGCGAGTCTCGGGCATAATCAAACGTACGATGTGACTGTATTAGAATGGTCTGCCTGCGAGCGTACTCCATGTCGTTCACGCCGCATGTCCAAAATCGAGGTAGCGTCATGGCCAAGAAAAAAGTCAAACGAAGCACGAAACGAACCACAGCAACCAAGAAGCCGAAGGTAAAGCGTGGCGTAAAGAAGGTTGTAAAGAAAGCCACTGCCAGGAGGGCCGCGAAGAAGAAGGTCGTTAAGAAGCCGAAGGTGAAGCGCGGCGTAAAGAAGGTCGTCAAAAAAGCCGCGGCGCGGAAGAGTGCGAAAAAGAAGGTGGCTCGCCAGACGGTGAAGAAGGCCGCGAAGAAGAAGACCGCTCGCAAGACGGTAAAAAAGGTCGCGAAGAAAAAAGTCGCGCGCCAGACCGTGAAAAAAGCCGCAAAAAAGAAAGTGACGCGCAAAGCCGTGAAAAAAGTGACCAAGAAGAAGGCGGCTCGCAAAAAGGTCGCCAAGACGGTGAAGGTGAAGGCGCGCCCCGCGGCCAAGCGGGCCAAAGCGGCACCGAAGCCCAAACGTCCGCGACGCACGAAGCAGGCGGCCCCGCCTGAGATCCTCGTCGTTGCGCCGCCGGTCGTGGATGTTACGCCGGCCGCCCCACCCGCGCCGCCGGCACCCGCGCCGGAAGTGCTGGAACCTCTGGCTCCGCCGCCGGTCTCGGAGCCGCTGGAAGCCGAAGTGCCGCAGGTCCCGACGGAACCCGATCTGGAGGTGCTTGAGGGTGATGCGCCCCCGACGCCGTCGGAACCCGCCCCGGAAGTGCTCGAAACCGAGAAGCCCCCGGCCGATGAGACGTAGGCCGCCCCGACCACGGAACCACCGGCGACACCGGGCGTGGGTGAGTAAGTGATTCCGTGCAATCCGAGCCCCTGTAGGGGGCGACGGAACCTCCTGCCGTGAATTCGGCTTCCGTCGCCCCTCCGAGGCTGGAAGAAGACCCGCCGGAAACGTCATGCACCCTTGACATGCTCTGTCGCGGCTTGACACGCGCAGAGAGGAAAGCTAGCTTCGCCCCCGGGAGCAACGAAAGGCGACGCATGGCAGTCCGCGTGGACTTGGCACAAATCCGGATTTCCGAGACTCACGATCAGCAGGTGATCGTCCTGCGGGAGCGAAACGGCACACGCATCCTGCAAATCGTCATCGGGTTGACCGAGGCCCTGGCGATCGACCGGCGGGTCAAGAACGTGCAACTGCCGCGCCCGATGACGCACGATCTGCTCGCGAACGTGATAGATTCACTCTCGGGAGAGCTGGAGAAGATCGTCGTCAATGACCTCCAGGAGCATACCTTCTACGCCAAGCTGGTGATCCGGCAGCAAGGGGAACTGGTTGAGGTGGACAGTCGGCCGTCGGACGCCATCGCGCTGGGGGTGGCCAACGACGTTCCGCTCTATGTTGAAGACCATGTGCTCAACGAAGCCGCGACGAGTTGAGCACCACCACTGTCGGACGAGTATCCCGAATAGAGAAACGCGAGAATTCCGAAGAGCCGCGGGGCTGAAGCCCGCGCGGTCGTTCGCGACCTATTGTGGTCCTCTCTGGCGGGGCACCGCGCGGGCGGGAGGGCGAGGCTCCTGCCGAGCCGTGCGTTCGATTTCCTGCGGGGGTACGGCTCGGCAGGAGCCTCGCCCTCCCAGGCCAATCCGCACGTTTGGCGTTGGCGGAGCACTAGTCCTTGGACCTGACCTCCGCTGTCAGGGCGGCGCCGATCTTCTCGACCAGCATCGAGGCGGTGTAGGGCTTGTTCACGAACCCGGCCAGGTCGGCGTCCGCGAAGTGCGAGGCGGCTTCCTGCTCGCTGTAGCCGGTCGAGAGGATCACCCGCACGTCCGGCCTGATGACCCGGAGTTCGCGAAAGACCGCTTCGCCGCTCATCCCGGGCATGTTGATGTCCAGCAGCACCGCATCGACGCGCTCGGCATTCTTTCTGAACGCCTCGATGCCGGCCCGACCGTCTTCGGCCGACAAAACCTTGATGCCGCGGCTTTCCAGCACGGCCTCGACGACCTCGCAGATGTCCTCCTCGTCGTCGATGACCAGGACGGTTGAACCGCGCGGCAAGGCCTTGCTCTTGCCCGCTGCCGCGACGGGCTTGCTCTTCGAGGTAATGGCCGGGAACAGCACCCGGAAGACCGTGCCGACACCCAACCGGCTCGAAAAAGAGATCGCCCCCCGATGAGCCTTCACGATGCCCAAAATCGCCGACAACCCCAGCCCGCGCCCGGCGAACTTGGTTGTGAAGAAGGGATCAAACACGCGGCCGAGGATGTCGGGTGACATCCCGCAACCCGTGTCGCGCACCTCCAGGCCGACGTACATCCCAGGCGACAATTTATGCTGGGGGAAGTGCTCTGCCAGAGCCGGCGCGTCCAACTCCTCGGCCCAGGTCGAGACCGTCACCTCGCCGCTGGCCTCGCCGATCGCTTCGGCGGCATTGATCAACAGGTTCATGATGATCTGTTGTACCTGGCCGCTGTCGGCTTCGATCAAAGGCAGATTCCGAACAGTGTTGATCGTGAGCTTGACGCTCTTCGGGATCGCGGCGCTGGCGAAGTCCGTCAACTCCTCCACCAGCGCATTGAGGTCCATGATCCGCACGTCACAACTGGCCCGCCCGGCGTAGGCCAGCATGCGCTGGGTAAGCTCAGTCGAGCGCTGCCCGGCGTTGACCACCCGCTCCAGCAACGGCCGCACGGCGGAGCCGGCGGGCAGCTTCTCAATCGCCAGGGAGGCATTGCCCATGATCCCGACCAGCAGGTTGTTGAAGTCGTGAGCAACGCCCCCCGCCAATACGCCGAGGCTTTCGAGCTTCTGCGACTGCCGCAGTTGGGTTTCCAGCCGCTCGCGTTCGGAGACGTCGCGGACCATCGTGGCCACGCCCTGGACGCCGCCCACCGAATCGGGCAGCGCCGTGTTGAACCACTCGCAGCGGATTTTCTCCCCGTCCTGCCTTTGATTTACGAGCACGGTACAATGGCACGGTTCCCAATCCAGCAGGGCCTGGAACATCTTGGTAAAGGCCTTGTGCCCCTCCACCGGCACAATCAGCTCCGTGGCCCGCTGCCCGATGACGTCTTCGGCCGCGTAGCCGAAAATCGAACTCGCGGCCGGATTCCACTCCAGGATGCGGAAGTCTTTCGACCACACGATGTACCCGAGCGGCATGCCGGACACCAGCGACTCGAAGCGGGCGTTGGCCTGTCGCAGACGTTCCTCGCCCTTCTTCTGTTCGCTGATGTCGGTCGCCGTCCCGGTGTATCCGATCACCGTGCCGTTGTCGTCATGCACGGCACTAACCGCCACGTTAAGCTGCACGGGCAGGCCGTCCTTACGGCGATGCTCGGTCTCAAAGCGGAGGCGGGAGCGGCCCGTCCAAATGTCACGGAGAATGGCCCGGAACTGTCGGCGCTGGTGCGGCGCGACGAACTTGGTCACTCGTCGCCCCAGCATCTCCTCGGGCTCATAGCCGAAAATCGCCTGGGCGGCATTGTTGACAAAGGTCAAGCGGCCCGAGAGGTCCGTGGACCAGATCAGGTCGCGTGACATCTCGACGAGATTCCGATAGCGAACCTCGCTGGCGCGGAGCGCCTCTTCGGCCCGGTAGCGCTCCGTCACATCCCGCGTGAACCCGACCAGCAGCTTCCGCGCTGCCTCCCGCAGGACGACCACACAACTCTCGAGCCGAATGATGTGACCATCCTTGTGCCGATGGGCGGTGGCGAAATGGTGTAGGCCCGTCCGCCAGTACGACGAGTCGCCGCTTTCCTGGACCGGAGCACTGACCTCCAGATCGGTCATCCGCATCCGCGGGAGCTCTTCTTCGCTGTAGCCGGTCATCCGGCAAAACGCGGCGTTGACTTCCAGAAAGCGATAATCCTCCCCGAGCACGAAGAAGCCGTCCATCGCGTTTTGCAGAATCGCGGTGTTGCGGGCCGTTAAGCACTCCAGCTCGCTCAAACGTTCCGCCTGTTCCTCACGAACAGCGCGTTCCCGCACCAGACCGGCCCGCGCCGCACGGAGCAGCAGGGCCAGGGCCGCGAGGAACCCTAGTGCTATGATCCCGATCGGAATCAACACCGCAGACATCCAGGATCTCCGTTCCCCGAACGATCCGTGCCCACCCTTTCGCGCGGAGGGTTACGAACCGGCGGACTCAGGCACCGCCATGTTCTTACCCAGCGCCAGGCAGGCCGCCGCTTCTTCCATACGCCCCGCCAACTCCAGCGATTCGGCCTTTTGGAGCCACGCCGCCGACTCCATGCGGACGTTGGAATGCTGCCGCGCCAACTCGATGCGTTTGTTGGCGCAGCGCACGGTCTCATCATAGTTGCCGAGTCTCAAATTCATCTCGGCAATATACTCATATGCTCGAGCCAACCCATTCCAGAACCTCGTCTCCTCGAGCACACTCAATGCCATTGTAAACTCATGTTTCGCCTCCGCAAAGCGCTCTTCCAGCGCCGCGCAGTGTCCGAGGTGCATGTGTGTCGTGCCGACACTGGTCCGATCGCCGATCTCCACGGCCAGGGCCAGCGCCCGCCGGTAGTACCAACGGGCTTCCTCGTAGCGTTTCTGCTCGACCAGGACGTTTCCCATGCCGTTATAGGGATTACCCAGCGCTGCCAGGCCGCCGTACGCCCGGTGGGTCTCGATGGCCCGGAGAAAGGCCTGCTCAGCCTCGGCCAGCCGGCCCCGACGGAAAAGGACAAAACCGAGGTTGTTGCGGATTTGAGCTTCTTCGACCGCCAGGCCCAGCTTTCCAGCCATAAGGGCGGCCTGTCCGTAATGTACCTCAGCTCCTTCATAGTCCCCCCGGAAATAGTTCATCACACCCAGGTTGGCGAGCGCTTCAACCCGCAAACGCTTGTCACCCCAGCGCTGCGCTAGTGCTTCCTGCTTGTGATGTTGCGTCTCCGCCGCATCGTATTCCCCCAGCCGGGCCAGACAAACGCCGATAAATCCGATCGCTTCGGCGAACTCCGGGTCGAGTTGCACGGCCTCTTCCGCCAAGGCGACGGCCTTTTCGTAGTTCCCCCGCAGAAACGCCTGGCGTCCCCAGGTCAGCTTCTCCTGCGCAGTCAAAAGCGGCGAACGGGTGGCAGTAAGGACATCGTTCCGCTCCGCCCCCCCGAGTCCGAGGGCCCGCACGAGTCGATTAAACAAAGCTTGCTGTAGCTCGCCGAGGTCGGCCAACTCTCCCTCGACACGCGCCACGGCTTGGGAGCCGACGTGTCCCACCCGATACGCCTCCGCGAGAACTCGGATCGTGCCACCTTCGCGACTGAAGCGACCGTTGATCACCGTGCCGGCCCCCGCCATCCGTCCCGCCGTCAGCAGCCGTTCTCGGTCTCGCGTCTCGTCGCCGGTCTCCAGGCGCTCCAGCAATTCGACCAGCCGGTCCTGGTCGGGCACGTAGACGCCCGGCAGTTCGGCCAGCGCCCGCGAGACATAATTTGCCAGGGCGTAGCCCAGCCAGTTATCGTCGGGAGTACCCCGTTCGTTATCAAACGGCAAGACCCCGATGCCGCGCGGTTCCAGGATCTCGGGTAGAGTTGGCCCGGGCGTGGGACGCGGCTGTTCGACCGTGGCTTTGAGATGCTCAATCAGGGTGCTTGCTGAATCGAAGCGAACCTTCGGCTCAATTGCCAGCAAGCGGAGAATAGCCTCAATAAACCACTTCGGAACGTCATCTCCGACATCCGCCGGCCAGCGTACCGCGCGACACTGAAGGTCAATCAGCCGCTGAAACACTTGGGCACCATGATGCGGCAAGCTGCCGGTGACCAGGTGGTACAGCGTGGCGCCCAGAGAATACAGGTCCGCTTGATGACCGGCGGCCACGCCCGGTAAAAAAGTCTCCGGGGCAGTATATGCCAACGTCCCCACCGTTTCAGGCGTGCCTCCCTGCCCCAGCTCGCCGTGATCCTCGGCCAAGCCTGCTACTCCCAGGTCCGCGACGCGTACTCTCCCATCTGTTCCGAGGATCAGATTGCTGGGCTTTATGTCATGGTGCACCAACCCCAGGCGATGGATAGCGGCCAGACCGTTGGCCGCGTCAATCCCGATCTGCGCAGCCTGCTGCCATTTCAGTCGCAACTTGTGTTTAAGCACGATGGCCAGGTCAGCTCCCTGCACATATTCCATGACGAAAAACCAGGTTCCGCGGATGACGTCGCAGTCGAGCACCCGGACGACATGCGGGTCGTTGACACGAAATCCGGCCCGCGCCTCGCGTCGCAAGCGTCCCATGGCCGTATCCGAGGCCTCCCCCGCCCGATACGGGAGAATCTTCACCACGCACGAATGGTTCAGGTATTCATGCTCGGCCAGATAGCTCACCCCATGCGCGCCTTCGCCCAGACGCTCGATCAGGCGGTACTTCCCCCGGATCACTCCGTCTGGCGCAATCACCGGTTGCCGGGCCACCCTTGATTCCGCAACACCAGCGATAACAAGGGGTTGCAGCGTCAGGAACCCGCAGTGTTCGCAGCGCAGGATACGCTCGGCCACGGACAGCAAGCGGCCGGATTCCGGACAATATACGCAAACCGTCTTGGCCTCGGCGTCATTCATCCTGGTGCGATCGCGTTTGTGCCTGCCTATCAGCGGCTGGGAATTTCCCCGTTTTTTGTAGAGAAAACCCAAGTCGCTCTTGACATACATATATTATCGGTTCATTTTATACATAGGAGCGAGTGGTACTGGCAAAGGCATATTATAGCCGAGCGGTAAACACGCCCACTAGGGGCGTGCGTGTATAACCGACGAGTACGAGCGCGTGATATGCGCCTCCTTGTCGTCTATGTGGCGCAGGGAAGAATGTCGGTTGCGTAGTCCTCATCGAGGACTGGTACACCTCTTGTTCACAGTCACTTTTACTTCGGAGCAACGCTATGTTCTCGCTTGTAGACCTGGGAAGTGTGTCCAACACTGTTGTCACTTTCGTTAATTCCTTGATTAGTTTCTTCATCGACACTGTCAACTGCTAGCAAGGCCTGAGCCATGATCGAAGTGATCACCGATCTCGACGACATCGCCATCGACCAGCGCTAGGCTCAGCCCCGCGGCAGTCTGCGCGTCGCCGACCTTCACCATTGGTTCACGCGGTAGCTGCGAAGCGCGGCCTCCAGGTGTTTCGCTGCGCAATTAGGGTTGCGCCTGCGCCGCCATATGGCTTAACCGCAATCGTAGCGTGCGCCAACATGTATTCTGCGTGGCGACTCTTCGACCACCTAACGTGTGGCACGGGCTTCCAGCCTGTGGGGCCAGGGTGAGCTCTGTTCAGCGATCAGCGGTTGTACGCCAAGCCGCCTGGTCACATACAATATGCGCGTCGTGAACCAGCGTGGCGAATGCCGGTCGGTGCGCGGACGCAGCCGGTAGCTGCCGAACTCGCATGACGGCCTGCTCGACTTTCTGCGTCAACCGCTGTAGGCGTTGCACGTCGGCCGCCGAACCGCCGGCCGCGGCGGCCCGTTCGAGCCCTGGTCGTAAGCGCTCGAGTAGGTTTGCACTCCGGTTGAGTTCCTGCGCGCAAACACTCAGTCGGCCGTTTGCGTAAGCCGCGGAGGCGCGCTCGACAACCCGCACCCACTCGACGGCCACACGATGCAACTCGACGGCAAAGTGCAGCGGGTTGTCGGCGGGCAGCAGGTTCTCGGCCTGAGCGCATAAGCGCAAGATCTCGTCGCCGGCGGCTCCGCAGGCTTCCTCCCGCCATTGGTTCCAGAGGCAGAAGGGATTTTGCCGCAGCACGAAGTATTCGCGCAGCTTACGCCAAGTGCCGGGCTGGAGGAACTTCGTCGCGGCCGGGATGCGATTGCCCAGAATCTCGGCTGCCTGCGTATATTCGCCGCCCCCTTCTCCGAGGAGCGCGGCGGTCCAGTCCTCACCGTGGGCCAGTCGTCGCCCGGCCGCGTAAATGAGTGGCAACGTCGCCGCGTACTGCGTGAAGTGTCTGAATTCCCACGTCGTGACGAGGACGCCGAGCGCGCCCGCGGCGCGGGCCTCTTCGGCGTGTTCATCGATGTTACGCTGCGAGTGGGCCAGGAAGCACCAGCCGGCGTTGTATGTCTGCACGTTGGGGCAGCAGACGACGTCGAAGCCGCGCTCCCGGAACCTGCGCGTGCTCTGGCGCGGGCGGGAGAAGTACTGCCAGTCAAAAATCACCGTCTCGCGGGGGATGGCGTCCAGCGCGTCGGGATGCTGTAACAACATATCACCCCACAGACACGGCCGGCGGCCACGTTCCAAAACGAAGCGGCACAACGAACCGAAGTGCTCGCCATAGAGCCCCCCCTTGCCAATCCGCGCGACCCGCTCGGCACACTGTGGGCACTGGCCGAGTTGCCGGGTTTCATCGCCGCCGAGGTGCACCCATTCGTCGTCAAACGCCGCGAGCGTATCGACGACGAGGTCGCGGACGAATCCGACGCACTCCGGCCTGGTCGCGCACATCTGCTCGCCGCCGAAACCCGCCTCGCCCTCGGCCAGCCACTGCCCTCCTTCCGAGCGGATGAACCCCTCCATGTGGCCGAGCGTATTGAGGAATGGAATGATACGCAGGCCGGTTGTCCGAGTGCCATTAGCCGCCGAGCAACCAATGCTGCTCACAAGCCGCCGGACCGCCTCCGGCGTCAGGCAGCCCGGTCCCGCCGCCCACGGCGCCGACGCATAGGCGAAGCGGTGTTCCAGATAGAACCCGACTGCGTTGTAACCCGCGGCCGCCGAGCGGCGCAGCATCTCTTCCAGCAAGTCTTCCCGCGGCGACTGCTCCCGGGCGATATCGTACATCCAGCCGATGAAACGCATGTTCGCATTGTACGCGGGACTAGGCTCTGTCCCGAATGTAGCGTCCGGGCTCTGTCCCGGACGTAGGATGCGGGAAAACGCTCACCTACGACTACGTCCGGGACGGAGCCCGGACGCTACATTACTTTTGCGACAGAGCCTAGCCTTGTGGGCCTTCTCGGAATCGACTGAGGGCGTGCCTGAGAAAGGCGCCCACCAGACTCGCTCCGACGACGCAATTCAAAAAGTGGAACAAGAACGCCGGGGAGCTGTAACGGGACTCCGGGTGCGCCAGCACGACGATGAGTGCCATCCTGAACGCCACTGCGATCAAGCACACGACCAGCAGGCCTTTCCGGGCTCGCAGGGCATGGACGGCGACCGGCACGAACAGGCAAAAAGACAGAAGAACCACGACCCGGCCGAACAGTGCGGAGTATAACTGCACAAAAAGAACGAGGATCGCGAAGCCCTCGGCGCGGACCGTGGTCAGCGGGTCCGTGCGTAACCGCGCCCTGACGTCCAAATACTTCTCATGGCCGTCGTCTCGATCCCAGACGAACCGGTAGAATTCCCCGGAGTGCACGCCGGCGATGACATGCCGTCGGAACGTGGCCAGACACTTTCTGACAAACACGCCGGGCTCTTGCCGGAGCAGTTCGCGGAACCATTTCTTCAGGACTTGATCGGCCTCATAGGTGACGGGGGGCGCGTCGTATCCGAGCTCAGCCCGGATTTTGCCCAGGATGACGGGACAATTGTCGTCACACGTGAGCCCCCAGGGATTGTCGGGCACACGGCCGTACCCCTGCAAACGGACAGTGCCGCCATTGGTGGTGGTCAGCAGGAAGTGGCCGGTCACACTTTTGGTGTATAGGACCCACGGCAAAAGCAACCCAAAGATGCAGACCATCCAGAGTGCCGTCTTGGCGATGGCCGGCAAGCGCCAGCGTGCATAGCAGAGCATGACCAGCGCCATGACGCCGGTAAAAACGCCGGCATCGGCGCGGAAATTGGCTGCCAGGCCGAACAGCGCCGCCGAACCGATAAGCCGCGGCAGAGTGACCGAGCGGCCGTGAAATAAATCGGCCAACAGCGACAGGCCGATAACCACCAAACTCGTCGCAATGCTCCCCGGCCAGGCCTGCGAGTGCAGCGCGTACCACGGCAGAGCCACCACCACCAGCAGCTTCGTGATTGTGACTTGGCGGTCGGACAAGATGGAATTGCGCTGCAAGGCTCGGATGAACAGCCACACGGCCAGCAACGCCAAGGCCTGTTGAAGCAGGACCAGCAGGACCTTGTTCTCGCTCAGCAGCAGCAGCCAGCCGTAGCCCCACATCGGAAACGTCGGACAGCCCCGCGTCGCGACGTCGGGATCGAAACCGGCCAGGATGACGCGCTTGAAGTCTTCGTGGTAGCCCCAGATGCCCGCCTGACTCCGGGCGTTGTGATTCAAGACGGTGCACCCGCACGCTACCAAAGCCGCACCGGCAAGGTACCACGCGGCGATCCACGTCATAGCGCGTTTGAGCAACATGGTCATCCCTCAGAGGCTGCTAGGCCTCCTCGTGCCGTTTCTCCCACAGCCCGGGGAACGAGGCACTCTTCCTCGTTGTACACGGGCATCACCAAGGCAAGATCGTATTTCAATTCAACTTCTCCTCTCTCATCACAAGGTTCTAGCCGATGCCGTCGCCCGCGTCATCATACCACATAAGCTCTGCCATGTTCACGAGTTGCCGGCTCTCCGGAATAATAGGGTCGCTGGACCGAGATTCCCTTCTCGGTCCTCAAGTCGGTCGCTGGACCGAGAATCCCTTCTCGGTTTGCGCTAGGCCCGGCATTTATGCCGGGTATCGAGACCGCCGAACATCCTCACCGCCCTTCTCCAGACCCGCCGCGAGCGGCGGGTCTGGAGAAGGGCGGTGAAAATCGCTCCACGCGCCCTCAACCCACCCTAAAGGGCGGGCCTAGCAGTCTGTCGG
>JAGMDK010000504.1 GCA_023128695.1 Phycisphaerae bacterium | reverse complement strand
ACAGAGCCCGGACGCTACACGACTTCTGCGGCGGACGGCTAGAGTACCTGCCGACCGGCGACCCAAACGCCGGTGGGGGTGGGGGCTTGGTCAAGCAGCGCGGACATGGGGTCAGTAGTGGTGGGGAGGCAGGGGAACGCCACGAGGTCGGCCTGTTTGCCCGCTTCGAGCGAGCCGATCTGTTTATGCAACCCGAGCGCGCGGGCGGCGTGAATCGTGACCATTTCCAACAGCGTCTCGGCCGACGGCGGATTGGGGGTGTGTCGCCGGAGGAAACGCAGTTCCTCAAGCAGGGCAAGGTTCTCGTTACTCGCGGCGCTGTCCGTGCCGATCGCCACGGTGACGCCGGCCTGCATCATCTCTCGGTACGGGTGCGGTGGGTGCCCGAAGTAGCGGTGCGCCCGCGGGCAATACATGACTACGTGGCCCGCGGCGGCGAGTCGCTCGGCGTCACCCGGCTCGGCGTAGTTGAAGTGCGCCAACGCACCCGGCCGCGCGGCTTCGCAGCACTGCTCAAGATAGTCGATCGCCGCCAGCCGCGGGGATTCGACGTCGCACTGTGCGAGCAGGTCGTGGACGTACGCCGGCAGGATGTTGTCGCGGCCCAGGAGGAACTCTCGTTCTTCACGCGTCTCGGCCCAGTGCGTGCACCAGGGACGCTGCAATTCGTCGGCCAGCAGGATCGACGCTCGAATCTGGTCGGCCGGCACGCTGTACGGGGCGTGCGGCGTGACGCCGACCGTCAGCAGGGGGTCTTCCCGCACTTCGGCCAGCGCGGCCCGCAATTCGTCGGGATCCCGCGGCGGGTCGTCGGCCAGCGTCAAAAGCTCCACGAAGCACACCTTGCGGATCGGGATCATCTTGAGCACCTGCCAGTTGAGATTGCGGCGGGAGATATCGCCGACGCAGGTCACGCCGGCGCGGAGCGACTGCCAGGCGCCATCCAAGACGCCCTGCTGTTCACGTTCGACCTGACCCGGAGCGCGGCGGAGCTTGATCATATGCGGCAGCCAGGACCAGAATGGCCCGGATTCTATCCGACCGGCGTAACAGGTCAGCTCAAGGTGCGTGTGTGGGTTCACCAGCCCCGGGACGAGAATGGCTTCGCCGAGATCAATGACGGATTCGTCGTTATCTCGCAACGCATCGGCCGATCCCACGGCAACGATGCGATCCGCCGCGAGCTGGACAAAACCTTTCCGGATCGGCGCTGTGCTGACCGGTAATACCCAGGCGGCGGTGAGGATCACGTCAGATCGGTCCGCGGCGGCTCGGTCAACTCGGGCTGATCGAACCAGGTTCGCCAATCCAGCCCGAGTTCGCCGCTGGTGGTATGCGCGGCCATGGACGATTCGCACTGGCACAGCGAAGGAGTTTCCGGCAGCACGTGGCAGAAACGTTCGAGCAGGCGGGGGATGCGCTCGACGGCGGCGGTGGCCCGGGTGCGCTCGGCCTTCTCCGTCAACGCCCGGCCGTCTTCAAACGGACGGTAGTTGGTCCCGTCCTCGGCGAAGCGGGCAACGTAACACAGACTCGCGTAGCACATTTGCAGCTCGTGGGCCAGGAACACTTCCGGCACCAAGGCCTGACCCAGCAGCTCCCCGCCAAACGCCGCGTATTTGCGGGCCTCGGCGGGGGTTTCGTGCCGGGGACCCTCGACACAGACGTACACCCCGCGGCTGGAGAATTCGCAGTTCACCTGGACGAGGCTGTCGATCAGGGCCTTGCGGAGGCTCGGGCAAAACACCGGCCATTGGCGGATATGACCCAGGCCCCGGTTTTCAAAGAACGTCTGCGGGCGCGAGACGGTCTCGTCGAGCAAATCATCGACGACGACGTACTGTCCGATCTTGAAATTGTGGCTGATGGCCCGGGTCTCGCTCCAGGAAACGATGCAGCGCACGCCGAGGTCCTTCAGGGCGTAGATATTGGCCCGGTAGTTGATAAAGGTGGGGGTGCGCTCATAGCGCGTTTCGCCGTGCCGGGAGAGGAAATAGAACTCCCCGGAGCGCGACTTACAGCGGTAGATGGGCTGGGAGTCGCCGAAGGGCGTGGCTTGGGTACCCAGTCGCTCGGCCAGGAGGGCGCCTTCATGCAACAGGTCGTATGCGGCTCGTCCGCCGATGCAGGCCAGCGTCACGGCCATGGTTTTACTCCCGCGGTCTGGCAGCCAGATGCAAGGTGCGCGAGGGTCTCAATCTCCTCCATCTACGCACCGTACGTGTAATGCGATTGCCATTATTAGCGGTTGGTATATTACGTCATTCCAACGAGTCCGCCAGTGGCGGACGACGGAGGAATCTAGGCTCTGTCGCAAAAGTAATGTA
>JAGMDK010000503.1 GCA_023128695.1 Phycisphaerae bacterium | reverse complement strand
AGCAGGAGCTTCGCCCTCCCTTCCATGACGCTGCCCGTCAATCGAGCGTTGACAGAGCACTAGGGGGTTTCCTCGGGCTCATCGGGTTCCTCTCCGCCTTCCTCCGGCTCCTCCGGCTCCTCCTCTCCGGCCGCAGGTTCCGCGGTCTCGGCCTCCGGCTCGGCTTCTTCCGGGGCGGCTACCTCGGGGAGTTCGACCGGCTGCCCCTGGAGGGCCTGCGAGACGGCTTCTTCGAGTACAGCCCGATCGACAGTCCCCGCGTCATAGATCCAGTCGATGATCTTGTTGAGTTGCTCCCGCAAGTTCTCGTGGTACGCTACGATGGCCTCCACGTCCTCCGCCGTGAGCGGGGCCTCAAGCTGAAACTTCCACTCGCCGGCCTGCCTGGTGAGAACCATCGTCGGGGCGGTCTGGAGTGAGCCGAACAAAATCGTGGACGGGTTGGGTGAGACAGTGGCATTGTCGGCGTCGTGGATTTCCCAGGTGAGATTGCTCTCGGGATCGCCCCCTAGAATGCCCAGCAGCTTCTCGGTCTGGGGACCGCCGAGTTGGTCCTCCAGTTTCGGGACCAACGACTCGTAGAGTGTCTCCAGCGTGCCGTAGATGGCATCGAGATTGTCCTCGGTGAGCGCGGCGACGTGCTCGGGATTAAAGACTCTCAGAGCCTGCCCGGGATCGCCATCCCTGATCTGATTGATGAAGAAGGCCACGACTTCTCTAATCTGGGCGTCGGTGTCACCGCCGGTGACAGCGCGCTCCCCGCCGGCGTCCGCCGCCGCCCCGACCCCCAAGCCGCCTTGCACCTTGGCCGGCTGATAAATGATCTGATCTTCCAGAATCCCGGGATCGGAGACCCCTTGCGCGAGCGGCGCGCCCTCCTTCGTGTCGCCCAACGTGCGGTCATAATGTGAGGGCGTGTCTTGCGAGTCCCCGCACGAACAAAGCAGCAACCCCGCACACAGGCCGCCGCCGAGGATCAGTTGGATTCTTGTCATCGTCTTCGCCACTTTCACAGGAACCATCTGCCTCAAAGCTGGAACGTAGCCGCCCGGCTTCCCGGCGTCAATGCGGTTTCTTGTAAAGCAGGCCTGGGCCGCTACACTGGCGGTATGCGAAAAAACTATATTCTGGATGCGAACATTCTCATCCATGATCCATATTCGATTTTCCACTTCGCCGACAACACCGTCATCATTCCGGTTGGTGTGATCAGCGAGTTGGACCGTTTCAAGAAGGAGTTCACCGACCGCGGCTTCAACGCCCGCACCGTCGTCCGACTGCTCGACGGGTTGCGGCAGGATCAGAGTCTGGCCGCCGGCGTATCCTTGGAAAACGGCGGCACGCTCCGGGTCTATTGCGAACCCGAACAGGTCCTCAAAGGCAGCAACGGCTCGGCCGACCTCGAGATTCTCCGCGTCGCTCAGGCTGTAAAGCAGGCCGAGCCGGAAACGCCGGTCGTGATCGTTACGAAGGACATCAACCTTCGCATTCGGGCGGACGCCGCCGGTCTGCGGGCCGAGGATTACGAAACCGATCACGTCCGGCTACAGGAGGTCTCCAGCGCGGACGGAGAGCTGAAGCTCACCGCCGAGCAACTGGATGAATTTCGGCGGAAGGGACGCTTGGCATCACCGGACGCAGCTCTCCAGCCGAACGACTACGTCCTCCTGCGACCGCGGAACGGCGAGCGCGGCACGGCCCTGGCCCGGGTGGACGTTGACGCTCAGGCTCTGATCGCATTACGTGAGCAGAAAGACGGGCTGTGGGGCATCCGGCCGCGGAACAAGGAGCAGTATTACGCCATCGACGCCCTGCTCGACAACCACCTCAGCCTGGTGGCGCTGATGGGCAAGGCCGGGACCGGCAAAACCCTGCTGGCGATGGCCGCCGCCCTGCACTTGGCTTTCAGAAAGAAGATGTACCGCGGCGTGCTGGTCTGCCGCCCGGTGGTGCCGGTGGGACGCGACCTGGGATATCTCCCCGGCGACATCGGCAGCAAGCTGGAGCCGTGGATGAAACCCGTCGTGGACACGGTCGATTTCCTGCTGGACACCGGCGGCGCGGTGAAGAGTCACAACGACGGAGCCGGGCTGATGCGGGCCGGCCTGATCGAGATTCAGCCGCTGGCGTACATCCGCGGCCGCAATATCGCGAAGCGTTTCGTTGTCATCGACGAAGCGCAAAACCTTACGCCGCTGGAAGTTAAGACGGTTATCACCCGCATGGGCCAGGCCGCGAAGGTCGTGCTGACCGGCGACCCTTGGCAGATCGACAACCCGTACGTGGATCGCAACAGCAACGGCTTCACGTTCCTTATCAACCGTTTCCGCGGCGAGGCCATCGCGGCGCACGTGGAGTTGCGTAAAGGCGAACGCAGCCCGCTCGCCGAGCTTGCGGCCAATTTGTTATAAGAATCGATAGCAAAACCCGAAGAGCCGCGGTGGGGTTTCAGACGATCCCCAGTTCATCCAGAAAGGCATTGATCCGCTCGTAAGCGTCGCGTTCTCGGATGTCTCGCTCCTCCGGATCCGATAGCTCTTCCGCACTCGCCACAAATACTGGGCCATGGATATACGGCGACTCGAAAGCAGCCCGGATATTTGCCAGGGCTTCGCGCACCAGGGCGTCTTGTGCAAACGTCGAAAACTCAACCACCAGGGCGTCCAGTCCGCCCGGATAATTCTTGATGCAAAAATAGATATCGTAATAGTCTTTGGGCAGCTTGCGGTCGGCCAGCGCCAAACCCTTCATAACAAGCAAAGGCACAATGTCCGCCACACGTACCACCGACGAGTCCGGAACTCCATCGGGCCGAATGCCTTCGATCTTCACCGGTTGAGACATCTCGAACGCCAGGTTGCAACCGCGTGTCTCGCGCGCCGTGCCGACCTGCACCTCCAGGGACGGATCGCGTCTGTGATCCTGTTGCCGGGCACTGGTTAGAAAATCCACGTCGACCGTAACCGCGCGACCGCGGACAGTGACCGTGCGCTGAAGGGTGTACGAACGGTCGCTTTTGACATAACCACGGCTGAGGAGCAACTCGCGAATGCTCGGATCACTTAGCCTCCCCTCCTGATCCCGACGCAACGCCAGATCGACATCCGTACTGCCCAGGTGAGGCGGTTCCGCGTTCGTAAACAAGAGCTCCGGAACCCACCCTCCCACAATAACAAACTTGTCCCGGTGCTCTTTGAGCAAATGGACCAATTCCAGCATGACGGCCCGGGCCGCTTCCACCGCGATGCTGGAATAACCGCCGGATTGATCTACCATTTGGGTCTGATCACCTCGCGTAACAGCACGTCCGCTGCTTCTTGTCCCCGTACGTGATAGCCCCTCAAATCGAGGTAGGTTTGCACGGGCGCGGCAACCATCGCGCCGCCGATCTCCTGGGCACCATGGAAGACGCCCCCGTCGTAGGGGGTCAGCAGACTGACATTCGCTCCACTGGGAACCTCCCTGAACTTCATTCGGCGGGCAATGTCGCCAATATCCCCATCGACAAACGCCGTCACCCGGGTATACCGCGTGGCCGGCGCCAGGCGCTCGGCGGCCGAGAATCCAGTGAAGGCATAAGTCACACCGGCAGCCCGACACGTCTGAGCCAGTTCACGTTCAATATCGCCGACGCTATACAGAGAATAATAGTCATGCACGATGTTTCGTCGATAGTTGTAATTCTCCGCCCACTCCGCGAGCAGTTCCTCCGGCGCCTCCAGCACGATCCCGTCCTTGTCGGTCCGAATCCATTCGCGGTCGGCGAGCAGTTTCTTCACGTTCGACGCTTGACCGAGACTGATCCGGGCCTCTTTCGCCAGCGAAACCAGCTTCCATCTTCGACGGGGATCGTGCAATAGCACCCGCAACACGCGCGAGGCCTTGGCGGCGTAGAGCGAACGCAGATCACGTTTCCTGGCAAATCTATTTGGACGCCCCTCTTGACAAATGTATACGTGCCCGAAACTAAGCCGACAGTTCCCTGACAGGTCGATGTAGCCGATGTTCTGGCTGCTACAAATCTCAGCGGCGCGGGGAGAGATATAGGGTGCCATGAACACGCCATAGGCGCCGGGTCGGTCACGCAGCCAGACCAGGATTTCATTCACGGCGTCACGCGCCGGGCGCGGCTGCCCGTTTGTCCGAGCCTCGATCAGAAGATGCTGGTCATGGTTAGGCAAAGACAATATAGCTGATGATTGCACCCTAGCGGCCTGAGAAGATCCCGCTGCATCGGGAAAAGCGATTTTGCAGAATGGAACGTCCTCAAGACACTCGCACAATGTGCGTCTAACCACATTCTCGTCAAGAAGCGGTTTCACTGTTCAAACACCATTCAGCATATGCTGAAATCAACGATAACAGTGAAATTGGCCGTGTCAACTCATATTTCAGCCATAGTACACATTTCAACGCATGTTTGAATAACATTTTCTGATGAAATGTGGAGTTGGCTACCGTGGTCAAAATGCAGCTACCGCCCCTCCAATTGAACGCGGGCTGCCGCAAGCACTATGACTCAGCACGGCGGGTTTGGGATTGCTGGCGGATATCCTGTGGACAACCAGTGTGTATGATTGATATTCATGATTTACTTATAAAAAGCGCATTTGGGACTACACCTGACTGGTCAAGAGGTTAGATACCCTGGAAGGTACGCAAGTCGTAATTGACACCCTGTCAAGAACTTATGTGTTTGACGTCCGCGAAATCATGGGGTATAGTTACATTGCGACGTTGAGGTCGCAGATGTTCGGCACCTCAGGCGACGCCCGGATGACTCCGGTAAAGCGAGGTAGAATCCCAAAGATTATCGGGCGGTCGGCAGTAATGTGCGACGCGATGTGAGGTGAACTCATAGCCCGGGTAACTGCCCGCTCGAACATGCGGGATCGTGTAGGTGCGAAAACCCTGAAAGGGTTGTCCTATCCAAATCACTTGGCTTGCCAAGCGGCATGGATGGGGCCAGGCGGAAGCCGATTGAGACTCCGGGGCGCCGGAGAGTTCGGTCCTCAGGTCGAAGTCTCCAAAGCGCGTGGGAGGAGCCTGGGTGAAATCTCGGGCAAGGTTTCCTCCGGCAAACCCTAAGAGGGGAGAAACCCAGGGGAGCAGCCGGCGGTCGGCGAGTTAAACCCCGTTTGGCCGCAAGGTACTCTCGGAAGGGTCAAAGCCCAGGAGCCGCGAGCCGCTGGGCCGGCCCACTGCTTCGGCGGCGGGAATACCGGCGGGCTAAACGGCAGGTGGGTTCTTCCCGCCCGGAAACGAGCGGATACCTTCTGAGAGGAGAAAGCTCCGAAGGGTGAATCCCATGAGCGCCGCCGGTGTGAAACAAAACCGGCCCGGGCTCGGCGGGAGTAAGCCGTCAAGAGGGTAACCAAACCCTGAAGGCGGAACGTAGCGGGAATGGTAAACCCGCGTCAGGTGGATCGCCGAGCCCTGATGTGCTGAAGGGAACGAAAGCCCAAGAGAGGAGTTTGTCGGCTGCGGTCGGCGGACTAGGTAACGTTGGGCAAGACTCTGGAGGAAGGCGAAACTCGAAGAGAGGGCGCAGCGGTCGCTTAACTGTGGTCGACGCAGCTTGCCGAAGGAAAACCACACAGCCGGCGGAAGGCCGAACGGCAAAGTGGGAGCGCGGAACCAATAAGAGCGGTACTTCGACGAGCCCGGTACTCTGAACGAGCAGCCAATTCCGAGAGGACGCCCTGAGTCGGCAACGTCTCACGGCGAGCAGCGTGACCGAAGACTCTGAAGGGCACACGGGCATCCTCAGACCTCACGTCGCTTTTTTTACACGGATTCCGCGGCGAGTGGACACATACTTTTCACCTATAGTGTCTCGTCATTCCTTAATCGACAAGTTGGGTGGTCCGGGAGGGCGAGGCTCCTGCCGAGCCGGGGGCGCCGCCGTGTGCCACTGCTCTTGAGCAGTGCCCAAGCGACCGCCGGTCAGAAAAGACACTGCTCAAGAGCAGTGGCACACACGCCGAGCGGGAGGGCGAGGCTCCTGCCGAGCCAGGGGCACCGCGGCTCAGCGGGAGCTTCGCCCTCCCCTATGTCGCCCTCCCTTCTGTCACGCTCCCTTCTGTAGCGTTCGCCATCCATAGATCGTTGGTAGGACACTTGAAGGCCTACTCCCGGGCCAGGACGGGTGTGCGTCATTTGCGTGGGTAACGTGTCATTCCGAGCTTTCACCGGCGGTGTGCCACTGCTCTTGAGCAGTGCCCAAGTTACCGCTGGTCAAAAGAAGACACTGCTCAAGAGCAGTGGCACACAATGGCTGGCTATGCCGGCGG
>JAGMDK010000502.1 GCA_023128695.1 Phycisphaerae bacterium | reverse complement strand
CTAAAGCGATGGGCCACCCAATCAACGATTATCCATCAATCGAGATGTAACGGAGAACTAGTGCATCGTCACGCTTTGGTTTTCGGGTCGCGTTGTGTGTGCCACTGCTCTTGAGCAGTGTCTTCTTGGGCCGACAATGGCCCTGGCACTGCTCAAGAGCAGTGGCACACGCGCCCTGGCACTGCTCAAGAGCAGTGGCACCCCAGCCCGTCAATTGAGGGTTGACGGAGCACTAGTACTACTTTCCGCGGGTGTGCAGAAAGTAGCCAGCCCCCAGAGGTTTAAGACGTGCGGTCTGCGGTGGATGAAACGCACCGGCAACCGCTCGGACACCTTCCGCATTCAGCGGGCCCGCGGCGCTCCGGCCGCCGATGAGCAACGGCGCGACATAGACATGAAACTCGTCGGCCAGTCCCTGATCAAAAAAACGACCGAGCAAGGCGCCGCCGCCTTCGACGAGCACGTTAGTCATCTGTTGTCGGCCGAGCGTGTCGAGGACTGCCGCTAGCGACAGACCATGACGAGTTCCGCGGACATGACGGACGATGCAACCGGCCTGTTCCAGGCTCCGCACGCGGCGTGAGGAGACTTCCCTGGCACAGAACAGCCAGGTCGGCGTTTGACGAGCGGTTCGTACAAGCCGGCTCCGCATCGGTGTGCGCAGACTGCTGTCGAGCACAATCCGCGTGGCCACACGCTTCAGAGGTCCGGCGCGGCAGGTCAGCAGAGGATCATCTTGCAGCACGGTGCCGACGCCGACCAGGATGGCATCGACTCGCCCGCGTGTGCGGTGGGCGTGCGCGCGGCAGGTCTCATCAGTAATCCATTTCGAGTCGCCGGTGCGGGTGGCGATTTTGCCGTCGAGACTTTGGGCCCACTTCAGGATCACCCAGGGGCGCCGCTCGCGCACCAACTTGAAATAAGGGGCGTTGAGCTCGGCCGCTTCGTCCGCCAGCAACCCGACGTCCACGCGGATGCCGGCGCGTTTGAGGAGCGCGAAACCGCCGCCTTTTCGCGGCAAGTTCGGATCATGCAGCGAGGCCACCACCCGCCCCACGCCCGCTTCCAGCAACGCATCCACACACGGCGGCGTCTTGCCGTGCTGACAGCACGGTTCAAGCGTGACGTAGACGGTCGCCCCGCGCGGCGACGCGCTGCAACGACGGAGGGCATCGACCTCGGCGTGTGGACCGCCGAAACGACGGTGATATCCTTCGCCGATGATCCGTCCGCCGCGCGCGATCACGCAGCCAACCATCGGATTGGGCTCGACTTTACCCTGGCCGCGGGCCGCGAGCTTCAAAGCACGGCGCAGGTGCCGTTCGTCGTTTAACGTGGAAAGATTCATCATTTGGCGTCACTATTGCTCTGTCACCCGCAAATTGACGGGCTAATGTGCCACTGCTCAGTGGGAGGGCGAGGCTCAACGGGAGGGCGAGGCTCAACGGGAGGGCGAGGCTCCTGCCGAGCCAGGGACACCGCGGCTCAGCGGGAGGGCGAGGCTCCTGCCGAGCCGGAGCACCGCGGCTCAGCGGGAGCTTCGCCCTCCCATATCCGCGGCTCAGCGGGAGCTTCGCCCTCCCATATCCGCGGCTCAGCGGGAGCTTCGCCCTCCCTTCCCATTGCGTTCAATTTCAAGCAGGAAATCCTCATCCGTCAGCGACACGTCCATGTTCAGGTCGGCATAGAAAAACGCTGCGTGAATGTCGCCGGAAGGGAGCTTCAGAACCGTGCCGGCGGGCAGATCGGTGGCGAGGTCAATGTACAATTCCTGGATCGGCACCTTGTGTCGCTCGTCCGAGTATTCGAGGTGGAGGTGGTGCACGGTCGGACCCTCGTCCGAGAGCAGCAACGGCTGTTCGTACGACACGATTACCTCGTCCCCGGCCCGTTCCAGCGAGGCCAGCGTGCGCTCCATCAAGCGTTCCAGCCCGAAGTCGGTCAGCGGACGTTGCGACTCGCCCCAGATCACCGGCGTTCGCAGAGCAACTTTGTTGATATGCGGTGGCGGCAGCAGCGGCGGCGACCACCAGCGAGTGACGAAACGTACCTTGTTGTCCGCCGCTCCCTCGACATATACGCTTTCCCCGTATTTGACGTCTTCATCCAGCCACTTCATCCGGACGC
The DNA here is from genome assembly GCA_023128695.1 of Phycisphaerae bacterium. Lineage (GTDB taxonomy): Bacteria > Planctomycetota > Phycisphaerae > UBA1845 > Fen-1342 > JAGMDK01. Next base: position 414 of record JAGMDK010000502.1, on the reverse strand, counting down.
TGAATGGCTCGCGCCGGAACCAGCAGGCGATGTGCTCCGGACCGTACATTTTCCTGAACAAGCCCCGCCGTTCGTGACGCGTGAAGGTAAGCGTGTATTGCTCCAGGGCTCGGCACTTCTCGGCGACTTCGTGCAGGTACGCCACGGGGTTCTGCCGGACTGCTTCCACGCGGTTCTCGACCTCCGCCGGCAGCAGGCCCTTGGCCGGGCCGGGGTGGGGCTCGATGTCGGGGCTGCCTCCGCAGCCAACCAGCAGGCCCAGGGCCGCGCCGACCAGCGCCGGCGTCCACGGCCGCATGAATACTCGGGATTTGCTCACTCTTTCTGTCTCCATGCCGGATTGCGCTTAGATGCAGTACCTTACAACAAATCGGCCACCGTAAAAGTCAGTTGCGCGCTAGGCCCGGCATTTAT
>JAGMDK010000501.1 GCA_023128695.1 Phycisphaerae bacterium | reverse complement strand
TCCACGGCTCAGCGGGAGCTTCGCCTTCCCTTCCACGGCTCAGCAGGAGCTTCGCCCTCCCTTCCGCGGCTCAGCGGGAGCTTCGCCCTCCCTTCCACGGCTCGGCGGGAGCTTCGCCCTCCCGTACGCGGCTCAGCGGGAGCTTCGCCCTCCCTTCTTGAACAACGGCCGGTGCGGAGCCCGGCCGCTACAGGACCTTTGCGGCGGACTACACTAGCCCCCTCTCGTTTCGCCTGGCCGGTGGATGGATGAACCCCGCGCGTGTTATACTACCGGTTCGCGTTTTACGCGGATGAGCCGTCAGCCGGGCGAAACTGACGGCGAGGCTGCGAAATAGTTGGAGGATCCGATCAAATGGCTGAGCCCGCTGTTGAAATGTTGGCGGAGGAGGAGGGCAAGAAACGACCAGCCCTCTATAAATACTTCAAGACCGTCATCGCGCTCCAGGTTTCCGACCTGCACCTCAAGGCGGGGGCGCCGCCACACGTGCGGCAGAAAGGCGATTTGCGTCCGATGCAGGGCGGTCCGCTGACGGGGCAGCAGATCAAGGACGGGATATTCGAGCTCCTGAGCGAGAAGCAGAAACAGATATATGAGGAGCGTGGCGCGATCGACTTCGCGTACGACGTGGGCCCTCAGGGTGACGCCGACCGCTTCCGCGTGAACGCCTTCCAGCAGCGCGGGCAGATGTCGGTCGCGGCCCGGCGGGTGTCGCGCGACATCAAGAATTTCGCGGAGCTGTATCTGCCCCCCTCGATCGAGAAGACCACGAACTATTATCAGGGTATGGTCCTGCTGGCCGGCATTACGGGCTCGGGCAAGAGCACGACGATCGCGGCGATGATCGACCACATCGCCAAGCGCGATCCGGTGCACATTGTCACGATCGAGGACCCGATCGAGTACCTGTTCACCGACCACAAGGCCTTGATCAACCAGCGCGAGATTGGGATCGACGTGCACGATTTCCACGACGCGTTGAAATACCTGATGCGCGAGGACCCGGATGTGGTGCTGATCGGCGAGATGCGCGACATCGATACTTTCAGTGCCGGGGTCCACGCCGCCGAGACCGGCCACCTGTGCTTCGGGACGATTCACGCCTCGAGCGCGTCCCAGACGATCTCGCGCCTGTTGGACCTGTTCCCGGCCGAGGGACGCCGTCAGGTGCGGCAGGCGTTGGAGTTCAACCTCAAGGCGATCATCTGCCAGATGCTGCTGCCCAGCATTAAAGAGGGCGTTCCGGTCTGCCCGGCGGTGGAGATCTTGTACACCAACGCCTCGGTCCGCAAGCTGATTCGAGAAGAGCGGGACAACGAGATTATTGACGTGATCCGCGCTTCTTACGACGATGGGATGATCGATTTCACCGGCCACCTGCACCAGTTGGTGGAGACGGGGTTCATCGACCACGCCACGGCGTACGAGGCGGCCCCCAATCCCGACGAGTTGCGGATGGTCCTCAAGGGCATTAAGTCGTCCTCGGCCGGTATTTTGGGTTAGAGATTGCTATCTATAGCCGCCCTCGGTGCGGCGTCAGGAGATGCCATTGTGATCGCCACTCTGGAGTTGCTGGCCCAGCTTCCATACGAGCCGCATTACTTCCTGAATCCGGTGAAGCTGGTGGCCTTCATGGTTGTGTTTGCGATCTGGGTGGTCTTCGCCCAATGGGTGGACAAGGACGCCGTCGCCGTCAACACCTACCGTACTCTCTGGAGCATGCTCACTTTGGCCAGCGGGGCGGCGGCCCTGCTGCTGGGGCTGTTCATCCCCCTCTTCTGGGTCGGCTTCCTGCTGTTCTTCATCATCAACCTGGTCATGATGGTGGTTTATATTCTGCACCGCAACGGGCTGGTGCGGGAGGAAGACCGGGTTTTCACGCCGACGCACTTTCGCCGCTTGAAAGAAGAGGGCTTTAGCGGGAAGAAGAAGCAGAAAGAGGTCACGGAGCGCGTCCGCATCACCGACGCCGATCGCAAGGTGGTGACGATCCCGGAGGAAGAAGAGGGACGAGAGCAATACCGCCTCACGCAGGACTTGGTGTTCGACGCGCTCTGGCGGCGGGCCACCATTGTCGAGGTCTTGCCCGCCAAGGACGTGGCCAAAGTCTCGTATCAGATCGATGGCGAGACGGATCAGCGGGAAGGCCTGGTCCGGCAGGAGGCCGACCTGCTCGTCCACTTCCTCAAACAGATCGCCGGGCTCAATATGGAGGAACGCCGCAAGCCGCAGAGGGGCCAGATCGTGGCGGCGATCGGGGAGAACAGGCACAAGATCGCGGTGCGGACGGACGGCTCGACGGCCGGCGAAAAACTGACCTTGCGCATCTTCTACAACGAGGAGACCCTCAAGGTTCCGGACCTGGGGTTCAATCCGAAGCAGTTGGAAGTGGCCATGGCGCTGCGGGAGGTGACGCCGGGAATGATCCTGCTGACGGCCCCATCCGGGCACGGGCTGACCACCACGATCTACAGTTTCACGCGGACCCACGACCGCTTTCTGCAAAACGTCCAGACCATCGAGTTCGAAAAGGAAATGGAGATCGACAATGTGACGCAGAAGGTCTTCTCGGCGTCGGGCGGCACGACCTTCACCGAGCAATTGCTGAAGCTGGTCCGCTCAGACCCCGACATTATCGTGCTGCCCGAGCTGCGCGAACGCGAGTCGGCCGCCATCGCCGCCCAGGCCGCGGCCCAAAAGCAAAAGGTCTACGTGGGCCTGATGGCCGTCGATATTTTCGACGCCTTGCGAAAGTGGATGACGCTCGTGGGCGACAAGGGCCTCGTGGCTAAAAGCCTGCTGGCGGTCGGCAACCAGCGCCTGGTGCGGATCCTCTGCGATCAGTGCAAGCAGGCCTACAAGCCCGATGCCCAGATGATGCGCAAGTTGAACCTGCCCGCCGACAAGGCGCTCTATCGCAAGCCCGAGCCCGAATATGACAAGCACGGGAACGAAATCGCCTGTCAGGCCTGCCAGGGCACCGGTTATGTCGGGCGGACCGCTGTTTTCGACTGGCTGACCGTGGACGACGGCCTGCGCGAGGTGCTCCGCCGCAGCACCTCCATGAACGACATCCAGAATTACGTGCTCAAGAAGGGGGAGGTCGGGCTCCAGGCTCAAGCCTTACAGAAGGTGCTCGTGGGCGTGACCAGTATTCAGGAGGTCGCCCGGGCCGTGCGGCAGGGTAATGGTGCGTCCCCCGGTCCTCGTCCGAGACCTAAGCCACGCGGAGCGGGGAAGCCGGACAAACCGTCCGGGAGGAGGTAAGCCATGATTCTAAATATTTTCGCCACCTTGTTCGTCCTCGGCATTACCTTCATTCACTCGATTTTCGGGTTCTTCAGCGGGATCATCAACGTCTTCTGCTGCATCGTGGCGCTGGCGGTGGCCTTCGGGTTCGCGGAGCCGGTCAACGACCTCCTGACGGGCACGGCCCACCTGCATCCTGGGTATACCGAGCCGTTTACCCTCGTGCTGCTGTTCGTGATCACCTTGCTCGTCCTGCGTCTCTTGGCCGACAATCTCATCCGCGGAAACGTGCGCGTCCCGATGTACGTCGACTGGGGCGGCGGGGCGGTCTGTGGATTCGTCATCGCCCAAATTTGCGTCGGCGTGGCGGTGCTCGGGTTCCTGATGCTGCCCCTCGGCGGGCGGGTCATGACGTTCTCCCGCTACGAGCGCGACGAGAATAACCAGGTCGATCCTGACACCGACCGCGTTGTGTTCGAGGAAAACCACCTCCTGCTGCGGTCAGATGAATTCGCGGCCGGGCTGTTCAGCCTGCTCAGCAACGGCAGCCTGCGGGGCGGCACCACCTTCGCCGGCGTTTATCCCGATTACCCCGAGTGGGTCTTCTGGAGCGGCAACCAGGTCCAGTCCGAGGCCCTGACCGCCCCCGTTCGTGACAAGACCCGAGACGGCTTCAAAGACGGGCTCCGCGTCGCATTCTGGTGGGAGCATAAGGTGGACGAGAACCCGTTCTCGCGGGCCTTCACCCAGTATCGAGAGAAACTCCCCACCCGCGAAAGTCCGCAGCCGGAATATCAGAATATGAATTACGAGGTGGGGCCGGGGAACCGGCTGCTCGGCGTGCGGCTAACGCTCCGGGACGGGTCCGCCGACCGCCGGAAGGACTCGGCCCACCACCGTTTCCGGCCCTCGATGATCCGGTTGGTCGGCGACGTGGTGTTCTCCGAGGATGCGCGCGAGCCGCGGCACTACATCGCCCAGGTGATCGGCGGCGCCGACAGCAAGCTCGATCCTCTGAGCGACCTGCGGATCGCGGACCTCGACAACAACTTCTCGTGCGAGGCTGAAAAGGACATCGACGTCTATTTCGAGGTGCACGAGGCCTTCGAGCCGCGCTTCATCGAGTATCGCCGACACGCCCGCGCCGCGCTCACGGAGGCTGACTGGCAGGAGTTCCCCCCGCCTGACCGGCTGTCGGCGGAGGCCCCGGCGGAGCCGCGGGGCCGGGGTCGGCGG
>JAGMDK010000500.1 GCA_023128695.1 Phycisphaerae bacterium | reverse complement strand
GCCCTCCCGTAGAGCCGCGGCGCCTCCGGCTCGGCAGGAGCCTCGCCCTCCCGTAGAGCCGCGGACTTCAGTCCGCGCGGGCGTCCCCTGTACTCGCTATTCTGAATCCTATATTCTATATTCTGTATTCTGTATTCTGTATTTTATCACGATCGCGCACGGTCATTTAGGTTCGTTTCGAGCAGGATCTTGCATACCTGCCGCGGCAGCGTCCGGTCTGCCTGGCCGTTGATCAGCAAGGCGAAGGCCAGGACTTCTCCGCCGGGGCGTGTGAGATAACCGGCCAGCGTGCGGACGCCGGCGATGGTGCCGGTTTTGCCGCGCAGTCGGCCGCTCAGCAACGGGTCGTTATTGCGGTGCTGCATCGATCCGGGCCGGCCCGGCTCGGCCAGGCTGGCGAGAAAAACATCAGCGTGGCGATGACGCCGCATTTTCAATAGCACTTGAACGATCTGAGAGGCCGTGGCGCGATTGGAATGACTCAACCCGCTGCCGTCGCGGATCGTCGCCGTCCGCGGGTCGAGCTCGAGTTTGCCGAGCGTCTCGTACAACACGCCGCGGCCGGCGTCCCAACTCCCGGCGTTGCCGCTGCGATGCCCGTCGGGCTCGTACGCCGCCAGTGATTTCAGCAGGCACTCGGCAAAGAGGTTCTGGCTGAATTTATTGCAGCGCCAGATGACGTCGGACATCGAAGTCGTGTGTGTCGCCAGCAACGCCGTGAGCGGGATTGCTTCCGCGTTCAAATGTTGCTGGACGATGTCGCCGGTGACTTTGATGCCGCGCTGCTCCAAAGCCCGTTTCAAGGCGAGCCCGAAAAAGACGGTCGGCTGTCTTACGCTGACGGCCTTGAGTGGGGCGCTGTGGGTGACCGTGCCGCGGAGTTGAAAGACGTCGCTGTTGATGTGCCGCTTGATGATCGGGTGCTGCGTCTTGCCGATTTTGAGTTTGTTGTCGACCAGGCCGGCGGGGATGTCGGGCTGGAAGCGCAGCTCGATTTTTCCGCCGCGGACCACGATGTTCACGTCGAGGCAGTTGTCGTTGAGATTGAGCCCGCCGACGGGGGCCTGGTACCAGCGGTCGGCCTGATCGTTCGGCCAGTCCGGATGCCGGCTCGGGGGCTCGAAGATGGTGTCGTCCAGAATGATCCCGCTGAGTGAGGTGACATTGCGGGCCCGCAGGGCGGCGGCCCATTCGTCGAAGAGATGATCCCGGCTCCGGTTGTGTCTATCAGCGATGCGTTCGTCGCCGAGGGCGGGATCGCCGGCGCCGATCACCCAGAGTTCGCTGCCGCGCAGGTAGACGCGGGTCTGATATTGGAAATCGGGACCGAAGCGCTCGAGCGCCGCCGCCGTCACGAAGAGCTTCTGAACACTGGCGGGCTTGAGCGGCGTGTCGGGCAGGTGCGCAAACCAGACTTCGCCGGTCTCGGCCGCGGCGACGACCAAGCCGATCTGTGTCTCCGGCGGCTGTTTAGCCAGCAGGTTTTGGAGGCGGTGCTGAGCAGCGTCGTGCGCCTGCGTGGTCTGTGCCGCGACCGGCGCCGCGCCGACCAAGCACACAAGCACAAACAAAGCCCGAAGAGCCGCAGACTTCAATCCGCGCGGTCGTCCCCTATATTCGCTATTCTTTATTCTGTATTCTATATTCTGTATTCCGTATTCCGTATTCCATCACGGTCCCGGCTCCGCAGCAGGTTTACCGCCTGCTTGAACGGCGGCGGGAAAGGGGCCTCGATTTCCATCGGCTTTTCGAGAATCGGGTGCTTGAACGCGATCTTCCACGCATGCAGCGCCTGATGCGGGAAGAGCGGCTCGCTTGAGCCCGCGCCGGTCAGGTCGAATTCGCTGATGACCCGCCCGCCGTACATCGTGTCGCCCACGATGGGGTGCTTGATGTACGACATATGGACCCGCAACTGGTGCGTGCGGCCGGTCTTGGGCATGAGCTTGACCAGGGCATGGTCCGCGTATCGTTCGGCCACTTCGTAGTGCGTGACGGCGTTCTTGGCGATGTTGATCTTGTTCTGGCGGACCATGACGGCGAATTTCTCGCGGACGACCGGGTGGACGCCGATCGGGGCGTCGATCGTGTCGCCGTCGAGGTGTGGGTTGCCGTGGACGATCGCCAGGTAGGTTTTCTGCGTGGTCCGCCGCTCGAACTGGAGCGACAATCGCCAATGGGCCTCGTCGGTTTTGGCGACCAGCATGACACCGGTGGTGTTCTTGTCGAGCCGGTGGACGATGCCGGGGCGGAAGGGGTCGTCGCCGTGGCTGAGCTGATTGGCGTAGTAGGCCAGCCCGTTGACGATGGTGCCGGTCTGGTCGCCGCGAGCCGGGTGACAGATGATCCCGGTCGCCTTGTTCAGCGCGAGCATGTACTCGTCTTCGTAGATGATATCGAGCGGGATGTTCTCGGGGATGACCTCCCGCGGCTCGGGCGGCGGCAGGATGAGTTCGACGAGGTCCCCGCTGGACATTTCATAGCTCGATTTCGTGGGCTGGCCGTTGATGGTGATCGCGCCTTGCTTGATCAAACGCTGTATGGCGGTACGCGAGAGGCGTGGGAAGCGGCCGTGGAGGTACTTGTCGAGTCGGCGGCCGGGGAGTTTTCGCCGGATGCGCAGTTTGACCCGCTCCGCCTGATCGTCATCGATGGGAATCGGCCGTTCGAGGATATCCTCTGCGTCGGGGATCACGGGCTCTGGTTGCCGGCCGGTTCCGGCTCTTTCGGCTCCGGCACGGGGTCCGCGGGCGGCGGTTCGGTCGCGGGTTCGGCGGACGGCT